>JBMCLZ010000047.1:0-6566 GCA_048615025.1 Candidatus Dojkabacteria bacterium
CTTCTGTGCTAGCACCTGGAGCATCTTCGTTTACGTTGCCTTCTCCTGTGTCTGTAGCACTATCTGCTTCTCCTTCTACGCTACCCTGGTCTTGTTCATCGCGTTCTTCGCTCCCGTCTGCCTCTGCGCCATTGTCTTCTGCGCCATTTGCCTCGTCACCGTTAGCTTCTTCGCCGTTACCTTCTTCTGATCCGTTCTCCTCGTCTACCTGCTCTTGAGCGGTATCATTTCCGTTGTCGTTATCCTCTTCAGAAAGGCTTTGCACTAATCCGAATATTAGAAACCCAATACCTGCTAACAGCAATATTATAATTAATGCTGCGACCACAATATTTCTTGACATTTCAGGATTTCCTCCTGAAGCCTTTTTCTGACTCTTGTCTTTTTTTTGCTGTTTCTCTTCTCTTCGTTGCTCAGCTTTTTTTAATTTAGATTCGCCACCTTTGTTGGCTTTCCCCTTTTTCGCCATTTTTTTATATTGATAATAAGTTAGCTAGGCATGGGTAAAGTTTGGGGCAGAAAACTTTCTTAAATCAATATAACCTTAAATTTATTTTTGATTCAAATTTTTTCTGTATTATTGTTATAATCTTAAACGTTCTTAAGTAGAACGAATGTTGGCCAGTAGCTCAATGGCAGAGCAATCGGCTGTTAACCGATGGGTTGTAGGTTCAAGTCCTACCTGGCCAGCAGCAATTTTTGTGGTAATGTATGTATATACAGACTAATGCAAGAATACTTTGGCGATTCGGCCAAGAATTACAGACAATCCTCCGACAAAGATATCAGACTCTTCCCAGCTTTACAAAGAATCATAATTGGCAAAAAATGCTATCTGACTACCTAAGTGCAGCAAGGGGTGCTACTATGTAACTATCTGAGATTAATGAATGCGCTCCGGAATCAAACGACTTAAAAAAGGAACAAAAAGATAATAGGAAGTTATAATATGCAACAAACGATTCTTGTAACTGGAGCGAACAGAGGATTAGGACTTGTTTTTTGTAGGGTATACTCAGAGTCAGGCCATAAAGTCATTGCGACTTGCAGAGAACCCAAAGATGCTACTAAATTGCTTGAACTTCAGAAATCCTCAAGAAACATTGAGATTCTCGCACTAGATATTACCGATGAAAAATCAATTGATTCATTAATTGTAAACTTAAAACAGCTTGGGGTAAAGCGTATAGATAGATTGATAAATAATGTGGGCGTTAATTCCAGGACAGTAAATAATAACTGGGAAAGTGCTAGGTACCTGAAACAGCTTAAAAGAAAGACACTGCAAGATTCTTTTGAGATTAATGCAACCTCGCCAATAATTCTCACAAGTAAGTTGCAGAAATTTTTAAAATCGGCAGACAGTGCAGTAGTAGTTTTTATATCAACTCAGAGAGCATCATTCAACGACCCTGAACCAAGTGACAAGCCAAATTATGCTTACGCTGCAAGCAAAGTTGCGTTAAATATGTTTGTCCATGAACTTGCCAAAGAATTAAAGCCTGATGGGATAATCCCATTTACAGTGCACCCAGGAAGTGTCAAAACGGATATGAATCCTAACGGGGTAACTTCAGCTAAAGAATCAGCAAAACATATTATCAAGATCTCAGATAACATTGAGATGGGAGACGCAGGTAAATTTTTTAACTATGATGGGACACTGTTTCCTATATAAATGATCTTCTCCGACGCAGATATCAAAAAGAACATTGAGTTGGGCATAATAGAGATTAGCCCATTTGACATTAACTGCCTTGGACCAGCAAGTTACAAGTTTAACCTTGGGGATAAACTTCTCGTGCCAGGGGATATTGACGTCATTGATTTCAAGAAGAAGACACTACCTGATTACAAGCTAATTGATATTCCAGAAGATGGCTATAGGCTTAAAACAAACGAATTCATCCTAGCACAGACTAAGGAAGTGATTACCCTAGCAGACGACATCGCCATGACAATCGAGGGAAGATCTACATTTGCGAGGATGGGCATCGAAGTTACCATGACTTCGACATTCATCGAGCCAGACCATAGCAATTCAATCATAACTATGGAATTAAAAAACAATGGTAACAATGCTGTGCAATTATATTCTGGAATGCCATTGTTTAAAGGGATTTTCCACAGGCTCATTTCAAAAACTAATCCAGAAATCGGCCCCGATTCTACCTACTCATCTACCAAACCGCAGACTCTCCCCCTCGCCCCAAACCTCTAATTTGTATTATTATCTTATATTTTCTAGGATTAGGGGTAATAATTTGCACAATATTAAATACTTATGAGGTTATTCGGAACGAGATTAATTGTGGCAGTCATAATTTAGAAGAAGAAGTTAGACTGAAAAGCTGATGCTTACAGCCCTTTGTATTTGCCAGCATTTAGAAACGGGAACAGTGTGCAAAGGGCCAGTATAATTAGCAAGTATTCTGCTTCAAGATATTGGCTAGGCAACATCAGCATTAATGCTAAAGGGATCAATAGTCCCAAAGAAAAATATATATCTCTTGCTGACTGTGATGCAATCCTATGAGTATCAGACCGTAATAACTTATTTTCGGCCGATATCATAGCAGTTCTGCCTAATATTCTATCTGCATTCATAAATATCGACTCAGCAACTAAGAAACCTAAAAGCAATGTAATACTGAACTCATTGATTAAAAATAAAGGAAGTGCGGCATAGCCAAAAGAAACAACCCCCAATACAGCAGCAACTTTATGCACTTCGCTGGCATCAACATTTTTTAGAATGGAGATAACTATTAGCCCAACCAAAGCCATCAGAAAACTAACAGCCCCCCAGAACTCAATACTACCGAGTTTTTCCAGTATCAAAACATCTATCAGCCCAAGGGAAAATACATACCCCACACCAGTAGAAAAAGAAATGATAGCAATTCGTCTCTCTAAATAGTTATTACCGATACTTATTAACTGTGATAACAAATTAAATTCTTGTTTAGGAATACCAACGAACTTAAAGGGAAAAATAAATGGAGACACAGCTAGAATTATTGCGATGGTCGCTAGAAAAGATTGTTCGTAACCTAAACTTGAAATCATCCAAGTTACAGCAATCGGTCTAAGAAGTCTTACTAAGGTATTGATAACCTCTCTAAAGCTCGACACAGCTTGTAGACCTGAGACATTAAATAATCCTAGATCTAAAACAGCTCTTGATGAAATAAGAAATGCATTAGCACAACCTTCTAATGCCGCAAGTACAAAAATATAGTCTGAAACATTTTCTAGGTTATAAAACGCAATGAATGCGCTCAGAGCTCTAAGTAATCTAGATAAAAAATAGGAAAACTTTGGACTAAAAAAAGATGAAATTGTTCCAGATAATACAGCACCAAGCAGAGAAAACAATACCCAAAAGAAATTATAATGCAAAATCATATTTATAGACTTACTATCTTCCCAGATAAAGAAGTTTAGGATTCTTGATAAATTTCCCGCAGTAAAACCTATAAATGTATCCAGACTGATCCAAAGTATTTTTTTTATCATGTCATATATTTTTATGTTAAGGCTAAAAATCCCCAACCTCTTGCCAGGAATTAATGTTTAGAGCTGGTGTGAGGGTTGCAATATCTACTTCCACTTTCCGAGTATTGTTTTCGTAAACACCAGTAGCTTGGATCGTTCTATTCTCATTCCCACTTCCTCCAATTAAGCCTACTGTGCATTGGAAATCTCCCAACAAGGTAAGGGTTTCACTGCCAGAATATGAGCTACTATTTCTAAGCTGATCTATTGCATATTCTGCACATGAATCTGCTGCCATGCGTGCATTTAACTTTGCCCTAGCCTGCGAATGCATGTAAGCGTTATCTGTTTGGGTGGTTAAAATCCCTATGGTAAGGACTGTTGCAGCAGCTCCAAGCGTTAGAACCCCTACAAGTGTCGCAAATGCATCTGTGGTTTTATTAATTATAATTTTATTTTGTCGTAAATAATAAAAAGTCATCTTAGAGTTACTATTGAGTTAAAATCCCTTATTCTATCCTCATACTCTAGTGAAAATTCATACTCGATACTCGTTCTATTCTCCCCTTCATCGAAATCGATCTCTGTGACAGGTGTTGGACCTCCTGCAACTGAACCGTTGTTATAAAGATCCGAGACTTGTGCTGCTGTCAACTCTTGGTCGTAAAATTTAAACTCATCCAGTAATCCATCCCAACCACTATTAGCAGAGTCTTTTGTCCCTTTGCCAATAACAAGCTTTTGAACATCTGCGACAGTCCCTGATACTGCAGGGCTTACTGCAGAAGGAGTGTCTAATGATCCATCGATATACAGCTGCAACTGCCCGCCACTACTCCAAGTTACCACTAGATGCTGCCAAATAGTAGTTTGGGTATTGCTAGAACTCTCGATCTGATACTCATCTATAATAGAACCGTCGTCGATTGAAACACCAGCTTTTATACAACTTGTACAGGTACCAAGAAATCCTCCAGCGTCATATCTTATTCCAATTGTGTTATCTGAACTATTCGGATCATCACCGAAAACAAAGCCTGTATCTATACCTGTTGTGTCTGAATTCACCCAAATGCTAAGAGTAAATTCGCTGAGCCCATTAACATAAAGATCAGCGTCGATATCTTCGACACTTGCCCCATTCCCTGTAAACTCAGCACCTTCCCCAATCTGCCCAGCAACGCCATAGTTAGGGCAGTTAGGTCCTGGGCAAGAAAAACCGTTGCCGTTTCCAGACTTATCTGAAAGTCTCCCCCCAGAAGTTGCAGAGCGATTTGTGAATTCAACTCCAGTTGCAGAGATGAATTTGGAGCTAGAACTGACCAGATTGTCTAGGTTTATTGTCTGCGAAACCCCTTCAAAATCTATATATTGCAAAGTAACAGCACTACTACCTTCGCTAGGACTGTTAATGTTTTGTGCATTTCTAAGCTCTGTGTCTATAATACGCACTATTTGGTCTCCTTGTGCACTCAACTCCGCTTCACGCCTTGCCAAAGTAGCAGACTCGATAAATGCATAAAACACAGAACCCAAAATGCCTGCAAGCAAGCCTGCCAGAGCAATGTACAAAACTAATTCTATCAGAGTAAATGCCTCTAAATTTTTAAATCTTTTTTTGTTTGATTTAATTGTACTCGGCATGGTTATATCCCTGGCTCAATAATAACTAACTCTTCTCCACCAGACTCTCCCCCTCCATAGACTAAATCATCCACAGAAGAATAAACTAGGAAATCTAGCGGGCCTAAAGTCCCCTCATTTGCGACACTTTGTGGGTTATTCGGATCTGATACATCTACTACTACAAAGTAAGGTGAACTACCTCCGCTAAAGCCTAAGAATACGTAATCTGCTGGACCAACAGTTATTCCCTGTAAATCGTTACCATATGTGACTCCAGTGACCTCGAAAGGATTAGTTCTTGAAGAGATATCTACAATAATTAACTCGCCACCAGTATCCCCTAAATATAAGTAATCTCCACTTCGGGCAATTTCTGAGATGTCACCACTCCCTGGGATATTATAAGTATCTATCACACTTGGTGAGCTTGGGGTAGAAATGTCGATTGTTTCGAGCTCTATAGTATCATTTGCACCAGACACGTACAAATAATTCCCAACCTGAACCATAGCAAGCGGGTCTGAGTCTAAGTCTATACTTGTAAACTGTGATGGGCTTGCTGGGTTAGTTATATCGTATACATAAAACTCGTCTTGCCCTCCGGCTCCTTCTCTGATGAGGTAAAGATTGTTGCCATCTACAATAACTTCACGTCCGTCTGCCCCTCCAGGTAGGTTAAAATCTATCTCGATCGAAATATTTGTTCTGTCGCTAACATCTAAAACAATAAGCTCGTCTCCGTTTGTTGCTGCATATAGATAGTCTCCTGTGGAGTCCAGGGCAAGAGAATTTACTCCCGTCCCAATATCAATATTGTCTATTGTGTTTAAAGAATAATCCAGTACGAAAATATCGCCATTAGCCCTTGCTACAAACAGTTCGCTCGTGTCTAGCAAAACGAAATTACCATCCGCCCCCCCCGAAAAATCGGTTGTAGACTGCACAGCAGGGTTGAGCCAATCACCTACCTGCGCAAGTGTCCGGTAAATATCACGTAATAAAGCCTTTGCACTAACCGTTCGATCCTGCACATATGCCCCATCCCATTGGACTTGCACATTCACCTCTCTTGTAGAACTGGTGGGAGCTGTAATTGTGATCTCCCTTTCAAAGCCATCTATCGTGTCTGCCCCTGCAGATAAAACCCATTCTCCGTTTCCACCTGTAGTAATTCCGTATGTACCAGGAGCTAGATTTGCAAAATTCTGATCTCTAATATTTCGAACAGCCTCCAAGCTGGAACTTAGCAAGTGATTCGCTTGCACCGCTTGCCTGTTCTCGCTTGCAACTTCGAGCGCATAGACTACAGAATAGATAATCGCTGTCGTAAATATGCTAAGCAAGCCGATTGCTAAAATTGCTTCGACTAAGGAGAAGGCTTGTATTCCTTTCCTTGTCTCGGTTACTAGTTCCATTGCCATTACTCGAAAATCCCTTGATCT
>JBMCLZ010000048.1:0-6559 GCA_048615025.1 Candidatus Dojkabacteria bacterium
AGTGTTTGTCTTTGACTCATCTGCAATTTCCTTCATCGTGTCGAAATACTGAGTCATTAGAACTAAAAGCATTACATCATTTGCATTAACTCCTTCTACCCCTTGCTTAAACTGCTCGACGCTCTCTTGGAGCCCATCGATAATCGCCTTTCTTTGCTCTGCAATTCCAACACCTTGTAGCTTTTTACTCTCCGCATCGGCCTCTGCCCCTTTTACAACTTCGATCTTTTTCGCTTCTGCCTGCTCTACTGCTGCTAGTTTTAGTCTTTGCTGCGCATTGATTTCGTTCATTGACTGCTTAACTTTTTGGTCTGGATCGATATCTGTAACTAGTGCTTTGTATATTGTGTAGCCAAAGCCAGACATTACTTCGTCCAGGTCTTTCTTTAGAGTGATTGCGATATCGTCTTTGCGCACGAACAGATCGTCTAATTCTAGCTGTGGCACCTGCGCGCGCACGCTGTCGAATACGAACGAAGAGATCTGCCTTTGTGGATCGTCTAACTTGTAGAACGCATCGTAGACCATTGATCCGTCCACATAATATTGTACTGATACGCGAACTCGCACAAAGACGTTGTCTTTAGTCTTCGTCTCGACGTCTGTGTCTAGCTGCTCGATTCTAAGAGAAACAGACCCTGCTCTGTTCTCTAAAAACGGCACCTTGAGATGAAACCCAGATCCTAAGATTCTAGAGAATCGACCCAAGAATTGCATAACAGCTGTTTCTTGCTGCTGCACAATAACAAAGCTGTTAAGCAAAGTGATTAGAATAAACGGGCTAGCGATCGCCCCAAGAAAAATAAACATTGATATTACTTCCATACCTGTATTATACCCCATTCGGCGCGAGGGTTACGAATTCTGTATAATCAATTTACATGAAACAGTATAAATATTACCTTTTTGATTGGGATGGCTGCTTGGCTGATACTCTCACAGCTGCACTGGATGCTTACATTGCACTGGGAAAAAGTTATGGGAAGGAGCTATCACACGAGCAGATTATGCAAGCTTGGGGGGATTGGGATAAGTCTGTTGCTCTTATGGGGGCTGAGAAAGATGACTATGTAAAAAGATACGATGAGCATGTCAGAGAAAACATAGAAAACGTAATGGTGTTTGATTCTGCAAAACAAGCTTTAAAGCAGATCAAGGGAGAATCAGACACGAAGGTGGCTGTTGTCTCGTCTAGCATGCACGAGTGGATTGTAAGGATGGCGGAGAACAACGAGGTATTGGGTTATCTAGACTATATTGTCGGTGCTGATGATGTGCAAAACACGAAACCAGACCCAGAACCTGTTTTTAAAGCATTGGCGCAGCTAGCTGGTGTTGAAGAGTCGGAGATAGATGAGCAGATAAAATCCCAAGCAGTAATGATAGGGGATACAGAAAAAGACATCCTTGCAGGCCAGGCAGCTGGAGTAGATACGATTCTATTCGAGCCTGAGCAGAATCTAAAGTTTTACAAGAGTTCATACTCAAAATACAAACCAACTTTCGTAATCGAAGACCACCGAGATCTGCTCGTGGAAAATTATTTAACATAATCAAAACAAACAAAAATGAAGATATATTACGGAGTTAATTTACTAGCATCTTTCGTGCAGGGCAAGTCTTTGGGCGGTGATTTAGCCAAGATCAAAGACGAGATTCTGCCCCAATTTGGTGAGGTTATCGAGTGGTTTGGCACTGGAGAGGTAGAAGATATGCGCGAGATTTACAACTACGATCGGGGTTGCGTCGAAAAGTCAGATGTGATGATAGCCGAGGTGAGCAACCCCTCGCATGGGGTTGGTATGGAAATAATGTATGCGATTACTCTTGGCAAGCCGCTTGTAGCAATCGCACACGCGGATGCCCATGTCTCGCGAATGGTTCAGGGTATAGACTACGAAAGGTTTGTTTTTATGAGGTACGAAGATTTTGCCGATTTGGAAGTGAAGTTAGGGGAATCATTCCAAAAACTGGGGCTTGAGCCGAAAAAATAGTATCATTAGCTATGTCAAACAAAGAAAAGAAGGGAAGCAATAACAGTACCAAAATGGTTATTGGGGTAGTTCTGGGAATTATATTCTTATGTTTATGCTGCTTTTTGTCTTTGGTAGGTGCTGGGGCGGCTGCGACATTCGTGTATCAGGCAGATGACGAAATCACTGTAGACTACGAAGGGCCGGTGAATGTTTTTGAGGGTGATTCATTTGCATTTAATATTGCCATTGCCAACGAGGGAGACGAGGCGAAGACGATCCGCGAAATCGACATCGACAGCAGTTTTCTCAATGGTGTGCGCGTGCAGAGCGTGAACCCAGACTACTCTAGGAGGGACGCGAGCGACGTTCTCGGGTTCGACTACTCCACCTACTATTTCGACGAGCTCGAGGTTGCTGCAGGAGAAAGCTTAGAGATTCAATTCGACGCAGTTGCGCTTAGTTCTGGGAACTATGGGGGAGCGATAGAAGTATACACTGGCTCGCTTTATAACTCGCAAGAAGGGTATGCAGAGATCTTTGTACAAGAAGGGTTTTAGGAGCCCAGTTAGGCAGGATATTTTTACCCCATAGGTGAAAATTGACGGGATATTTTTACCTTTATATAATAAAATTGTGTATAAGCGCAACTTAAACTTACCAAACAACTTAAGTCTTTTCCTGTTCGGTCCTCGTGGGACGGGAAAATCAAGCTTAATAAATAGTACATATAAAGGCTCAGATTACATAGATTTGCTAGACTCAGGGACTTATTTGGACCTGCTCGCTAGGCCAGATCGCATCACAAACTATATACAGAACAAGAAAGATCCGATAATTATCGACGAAATCCAAAGAGTTCCCGCACTCCTTAATGAAATTCATCGGAAAATAGAACAAGACGATCTCAATTTTATTCTGACTGGCTCGAGTCCGCGTAAGCTAAAGAGTGCGGAGGCTAATCTTCTGGCGGGTAGGGCATTAAAGTACAGTCTATTCCCACTAACAGCCGCTGAGCTTGGCTCGGATTTCGATATAAAGCATTCCCTTACCTATGGCATGCTTCCATCTTTGTACGATCCAAAAAAAGATGAGCTAGACCCAGAAAAATATCTCGAGAGCTACGTAGAAGTCTACCTGCGTGAAGAAGTTATGCAAGAAGGATTGGTGCGCAATTTAGAAGACTTCAGCCGTTTTTTGGAGGTAGCAAGTTTTTCTCAAGCGCAACAATTGAATCTCTCCGAACTGGCTAGAGAAAGTGCGGTTTCTAGAAAAGTCGCCGAATCCTATTTTTCTATTTTAATCGACTTACTACTTGCATATGAGTTGCCAGTATTCAGCAAAAGGGCAAAGCGCAGATTGGTAAGTCAGGCAAAGTTTTACTACTTCGATGTCGGTGTGTATAACACTCTAAGACCGAAAGGTATCCTAGACAGAGGGGTTGGAGATGCTGGGGTATTGTTGGAGAGTCTGGTTATGCAGGAGTTAATGGCCACCAATAAATATTTCGATCTGGATTTTGATCTCTACTACTGGAGGACAAGGTCCGGTTTAGAAGTAGATTTTGTACTCTATGGAGAATCTGGCTTTTACGCAATCGAAGTGAAATCGAAGCAGCAGATTTACGAGGACGATATCCGCAATCTAAAAGAGTTCTCGAGTGATTACCCAGAAGCAAAAGCCTTTGTGGTGTATGGGGGAGATAAAAAGCTCTCTTTTGGGGAGGTAGAGGCTGTACCAGTTGTAGATTTTCTTAGGGATTTGCCCGAATATCTATCGAGCTGATAAATAATAATTACTTAGAGAACCTATCTAATGGGACTAGGATTCAGTATAAACGAAAAGAAATACATGCGCTCGCTGCTTAGGCTAGAGGCGTTTGTGCTCGCTCTGGTTTTTTCTTACTTTTCGCTCGAGGCTCTGGATTGGGCAGTTCTTATCTTTTTGCTTCTTTTGCTCGCCCCAGACATTGGCATGCTTGGCTATGCCATTAGCACAGAGGGAGGGGCTTTTACCTATAATCTTACACACCATCTTGGCCTTGCTGGTTTTGGCTTTTTGGTAGGGGTTGTTTTGGAAATTGATTTACTCCAAGCCGTCGCAGCAGCAGTAATTGCGCACTCTTTTTTCGACCGCAGCTTTGGGCTTGGGTTAAAATATCTAGACAGTTTTAAGCATACGCATTTAAGCGAAGATTATATTTTTGGGGAAAGTAGACATAAAAATGGCAATCAGGAAAGTCAGCAAAGTCAAAATAATCAGGGGAATTATGAAAATACTACAGAAGATAAATCTGCTGCTCGCTAAGCCCTTAATCTGGCTAATAGCGATTTACCAGAAGCTTTTTTCTTTCGACCACTCTTTTTGGGCGAAGCCAGAAGTAGTTCGTGTTTGCATTTATCAGCCATCTTGCTCTGCTTACACGAAACAGGCTTTGGCTAAGTATGGGCTGTTTAAAGGCAGCTGGCTGGGCGCTAAGCGGGTGCTAAGCTGCCACCCACTGGGAAAGGGCGGCTACGATCCTGTGCCATAGGGGTAGGTTGTGGCACAAGATAAAACTGCCTTTTATTTCCATAACTTACGCTTTATGGTAAGAAAAGGAAATGAAATATGTAGATTTAAAGCAAAAATTGAAAGATATTAGGGTATTCTCTACCCAAGACATACTTCTTTGGGATGAGAACTTTCGGCTAGCAAATTTAGATCGCTGGGAGGATGAGGGTAAGATTATCCAATTAAAAAGGGGATGGTATGTATTTGGAGATATAAATCTGACTGAATACGATCTATGGCTAATATCAAATCGGATTTACCAACCCAGTTATGTATCACTGGAATCTGCACTTTCATATAAAGATATAATCAATGAGAAATTATCGAGCACAAGACTTACCAAGTACGTGGAAATATTCAATCGTGCTCGAATCAATAGGCTAACTCAACTACTCAATCAGTACCTACGCTGAGTTCGAAGAGCTAATGGATTTTTTGAGTGTATCGCTGGAGAAGGAGGGATTTTTACGATGTAATGTATCTACTTCAATCCGTTGCACCAGATGAAGATGTTCTTGTGCAGCAGCTAGGTGTATCGAACACCAAAGAGGCTGTGAGCAAGGTTATTGATCACAGTAGTACAGTAGATATGGAGCTCATGAAAAATGATGTAAGGCCATTTCTATTTAGGAGTGAGGATGTTAGTCGATTAGACCTTTTCATTGATTTACTTAAACAAAAATTTGAGTTATAAGCCCTGCCAAGAGAGATTCCAACTCTCATTCCGACTTAATTTCAGAGCTCCACCCCTCAGCAGTGCATATAGCCTGCTCCGTCATCATCTCCGAGAATTAGCTACTAAAGCGTCGGGTCTTCGCAAACGTAGGTGCTCAGGGCTTCTACCTATCTATGACCATTGGCTAAATAATTATCGCATAGATTATGGGCGGATTCGCAAAAGTTTTCAGGGTTTAAATTTGCCCCGCTTAGACTGGTTGGTGAGGCGTAGTTAGAAACTAATTCACCTCAACCAATTTTGTTTCAAGATACTGAATTATTACTTCAAATAGATCACTCAACTTTTCACTTTGCCCACTAGAGATAAACGGTCTAAGGTCTTGAATAAACTTATTTTTATCGACCGAATGCAATCTTTCTGTGAATTGCTCTTTATTATACTTTTCAGAATAATAGTCTAATTTTTTATTGATAAGTTCAACATCAGCTTTTGCGCCCAGTTGCAATAACATCCATAGGTCGTACAGATCACGGAATTTATCTCTGTTCATGAATGCTCTAATCTTTCTGCAAAAATTTCGTCCTTACTGAGTGTCCAAACTAAACTACTCATAATGATGGGGTAACCTTTATTATCAAGTGAAGCCGTTATGGCTGAGATACTGTCATTTCTCATCGAGAAGTCTAGCCTTATAAAAGTGTTCTGCTCAAACTGGGAGATAGTTGCAGTCATTAAATACGTTTTTCCAGTGAGCGTTCGTCGCTCCTTAAAATTGAATTGATAAAGATTTTCTAACCTTCCGAAGAATCTGTGTAAACTAGATGTGAACTCGCTTTCTGGCTGTGTAACAGTGAAGTCTAAATCCTCTGAGAATCTTTCACCGCCGTATACTAGTCTGATAGCAGTCCCTTCTGTAAAGTAAATGTTTTTGGCAAACTTTTCAGAATACAGTTCTTTTGTGCTTTAGAGATCATATGTATCTATCGACTATTGAGTTAATTATTGATTCTTGTCTCTTATCTAGGAGATTTAGATATTCATTAATCTTGCTCTTTGATAAGTTGCTAAAGTCTGATTCGTCAAAGCTATTTAACGATTTGAGCCCTTTTGATACCAAATAAACATGATCAAAAAATGCTTTTTCGGGTAAAGCGATTAGATAGTCTTCTTTCTCCTCATAGTTGCTGAAGTTATTTCGTGTGGGAATTGAGGTAAGATGCCGTGATAGTTTAGAGCTGTTTCAAAGGAAATATATGAAGGGCTGTATAGGAATTGTGCAATGGCAAAGTCGGAAGGACTCCTACCTGCTATCTGATACTTGCCTTTTTCGAGTTGAATTAATACTTTTTGGTCA
>JBMCLZ010000049.1:0-6539 GCA_048615025.1 Candidatus Dojkabacteria bacterium
GCTTAAGTTCCATGTTTCCAGTTCCCTTGAATTCTTCGAAGATAACTTCGTCCATTCTACTACCAGTTTCTACAAGCGCAGTGGCGATAATAGTTAAACTTCCGCCTCCTCTGAAGTTACGGGCTGCTCCAAAAAATTTTTTCGGAGGATAGATCGCAACAGGATCAAAACCTCCAGAAAGGGTTCTTCCAGATGGTGGAGCTACAATATTGTATGCCCTGGCAAGCCTTGTAATAGAGTCCATTAGAATTACGACATCACCACCTTCTTCAGAAATTCTCTTTGCTCTATCGATGGCCATCTCTGCAACTCTCGTATGATTCTCGGGAGGTTCGTCGAAGTTAGAGGCGACTACTTCGCCATTAACTGATTCTTGCATGTCTGTTACCTCTTCTGGTCTCTCCCCTACTAGCAACACGATAAGATGGATCTCTGGATGATTACTAGAAATCCCATTAGCGATCTCCTTGAGTAGCCAAGTTTTTCCAGCCTTGGGTGGGGCGACGATCATCCCGCGCTGCCCTTTTCCGATTGGCGAAAGCAGGTCGATCATTCTAGTAGAGATTATCCCGGGATCTGTCTCGAGCTTAATTTGCTCTTCTGGGAACACAGGGGTGAGCCTGTTAAAACTTTGTCTAGACAAGGCTTTATCTGGCGACGCACCATTTATTGCTTCGATCTTCAGCATTGACAAATAACGCTCACCTTCTTTTGGCGGGCGAGCCTGCCCAGAAACAAAGTCACCTTGGCGCAGGTTGAATCTTTTTATCTGCGAGCCAGAGACATAAACATCGTTATCTCCTGGTAAGAGCTTTTTACTGCGTAATACGCCATGAGAGCCATCGTTCACCACTTCTAACACACCTTCTGTAAAAATATTGCCCCCCTGCTTAGTTTGTGCCTCTAATATTTTGATTATTAAGTCTGGCTTTGGGAAATCTGTATAGTCTTTCACGTTTAGTTCTTCGGAGAGCTTTCTAAGTTCTGCCAATGTCTTCTCGTCCAACTCTTTTAAGCTCATAGTTTTAACAAACTTGTCGGCTTTTTTGTCTTTATTTTCTTGCTCGAGGCTAGGTTTTGTGTCAGTCTCTTTTGTACTACTCTTCTTAACTACAGAAATCTTAGGCTCTTTAGCTGCAGTGCCTTTCTTACTTACTGCCATGAATGTGTCTTAAAAATTGAAATATTTATATAGTTTTTGGCTGGGGAACTACATCTTTATAACCTAGTAACCATAATTTGTCAATAACTTAGAAACAAGTGGTCTGTATGTTGGCAAAGTGTCTAAGTAGTCTTTAATTTCGGCACTCGATTTGTAGATCATCCCAGACATTTCCTCGTCTTCTTTTTGCATAAAAATCCGATCTAGTTCGGAGCTCGTTTTGTTAAGCTCAACCACACAAATTATCTGCACATAATACTGATACGACTGGATTATACCGATTGCCTTAGTTTGTAAAACATCTCTCGGGGCAATCCCTGCCTCTTCAGCAAGCTCGCGCGAAAGCGATGTTTTTAGGTCCTCACCAGTCTGCAATATCTGCTCGTCTTGATTAAACGTGCCACCTATAAGATCGACATTATCTGCATGGATATTCTTCTTAGGATTGCGTTTCCCCAAGGCAAAGAGATTATCGCTGGTTAAGATCACTGCTCCAATACCAAAATGATGAATCCTATACTTCGGATTATTTTCATAGAAATCTAGCAGATCTTTACTGACAAATGGATAACGATAATTGACCACTCCAAGCTCGAATTCAATTTCTCCCCTTTGGTAAGCTTCTATCTCAGCCACATTTGCGACACGATACAATACTCCATCCCATATAGACTTTCCTTCTGATAGTAGCTTTCCTGATTTCTCTTTCCAGATCACATCTGTCTGCTGCCGGATTTCCTCTGGTAAAGTTGAAACGAAATCGACATCCGAGTTCCTGATCTTAATCTGATCAAAATTGAAGTTTTTTAAGGTTAATATTTTTGGCCCGCCCATTCTTCTAATAACGTTGCGCGCAGTAAGGTATCACTAGCAACTACCTTGCACTCTTAGTTTGCATCTTCCACAGTTTTGCATAGATCCCGTTTTTTTCTATGAGTTGTTTGTGATCTCCTTGCTCCACAATTTCGCCTTTATCGAAAACAAGGATCCTGTCTGAGTTTACTATAGTTGAAAGTCTATGCGCGATTACAATCGTGGTTTTATTTCGCGTTAGGTTATGGAACGCTTCCTGGATCTTCTGCTCGTTGAGCGAATCCAGCTGACTAGTTGCTTCGTCGAAGATGATGATGCTCGGATCTTCTAAGATCACCCGTGCGATGGCTAAGCGCTGCTTTTGCCCACCAGAAAGTTTCACCCCACGCTCACCAACAATGGTGTCGTATCCATCTGGTAGGGATTCGATGAACTTATCTAGACTTGCTAGTTTGGCTGACTGCTTGATCTCTTCCAGGCTTGATTCTTTACGCCCATAAGCAATATTGAACCCAACCGATTCGTTAAATAGCACTGGGTCTTGCGGCACCAGCCCGATCGCACTGCGCAAATCTTTGAGCTTAAGCTCACGGATATCGACCCCATCTAACATAATCACCCCCGAGCTCACATCATAAAATCGCATTAATAGCTTTGTAAATGTAGTCTTCCCACCACCCGACTCCCCTACCAAGGCAATAGTTTCTTTTGGTTCGATTGCAATGTTAATACCAGAAAGCACTTCTCCAGAGCCATCTTTGTATTTAAAACTTACGTCCGAGTATAAAATTGCCCCATCTGCCTGCTTCAGCTCCTTTGCAGATATGGACTCCTGTATACCAGGCTTCAGATCCATTATCTGGAAATATTCGGAGACATCTGCGTAAACTTTCGCTAAGTTTCTAAGCTTGTAGATTAAGTTCTTGATCCCCTTCTCTACATCGAAAACATAACTCATTGCAGTAACAAAAAGACCGATAGTGATCACATCTCTTTCTAGAGAACTAATTCCGAGTGCAAATATTACTAGGAAACCAAGTGCTGGGATCACATTATTTATAAAGTCGATGTAGATGAATGAGTTGGCATATGCTATGAAACGCTTTTTCCAGCCCTCATAGGCATCTTTTAAGCGGGAATGCTCCCACTTTTCGCTTGTGAATATTTTAATGGTCTCGTAGCCGATCATGTTGTCTACCACAAGACCAGTAATTTTGTCTTCTACCTTGTTAAATCTTTTTCTTTGCCTGATATTGTGAAGCATAAGCTGATAGCTAGCAAGAAAGCTGATTGCCCCAACTATACTCATCGCAAGACCTAATGAGGGCTCGAGCAGGGTTAAGATAATAATTGTAATAACAAAGTCGAAAACGACCGACAGAGCCTCTACATTTATGTCCCTAATCAGGGTAATCAGCGAGTTCTCTCCTCTTTTTGCAAGTGAAATGAGTGAGCCAGAAGACTTATTATTATGATAGTCAAGATCCATGTGTTGCAAGGCATCTACATAATCTAGCTTCGCCTGCGGCATAAGCGTTTGGATCATTACGCGGTCTATAAAAACATCGGTTAGATTCCCAAGGATCGTGCCCAAAATTTTGCTCGCTACCATTGCAGCGACTATTATCATAGCTAGCTGAAACTGCTCTTGGTTAAGTGCGTCTACGATTAGCCCAAATAGATATGGACCTGCTTTAAGAGTGAGAGTATATAAAAATAACAAAGCTAGCGAAAGCAAGTAACGCCATTTGTCTTTTGCGATAAAGCTAAAGTATTTTCTGAGTAAGGCTAGAAGGGACATTATCTGCTCATCCTAGCATAAATGCTTATTCAGTGGACTTCTTTTCCTTAATCCTAACTGTCTCTTTTACTTCAGGGTAATCTGGATGCGCCCAGAACTTGCCAAATTTACCTGTACGGTATAAGAAATCGCGTCCGTCTTCTGTTTTTGGTGGATTGCCATACATTTTTACCAGGGCTGTTTTTTTGTATTCCAAAGGTCTGGCGTCTTTTACCTTCGGATAATCTGGATGCGCCCAGAATTTGCCATAGCGCCCTGTTCTAAGAAGATAGTCACGACCGTCTTCGGTTTTCGGAGCCGTCTTATACGTTTTCTTAAACTCGTCTGTATATGCCTCTCTTTCTAGATCTTCTTGGGTTTTTCCATCTAGATCTCTAATTCCTTTACATTCTGGGAATCTTGCGCAGGTATAGAATTTGCCATTCTTTCCAAGTTTGAGAAGCATCTTCGCCCCGCAATCTGGACATGTCATTCCATTTGGAGCTTTACCAAGAACTGTATAATCTGACCTATCTAAATTTTCCTGCTTTTCCTCGAGGTTCTTGCTAAATGGCTTGTAAAAATCTGAGATAACCTTTTCCCACTCTACTTCACCGTTTGCTACTCGATCTAAGTTTTCTTCTAACTCTGCAGTAAAGTCGAGGTCCACAATATCTGCAAAATTATCTGCAAGAAGAGCTGTTACAACTTTTCCTGTGTCTGTCGGATAAAAGTACTTACCCTCTTTTTCTACATACTTTCTACCCTGAATTGTAGAAATGATAGGAGCATAAGTAGAAGGCCTTCCGATCCCATTCTTCTCTAACTCTTTCACAAGGGTGGCTTCGCTATACCTTGCAGGTGGCTGGGTGAAATGTTGTATTGTACTTAGAGTGTTAAGCGTGAGTCTATCTCCCTCTTTAAGTTTAGGCAACAAAACTTCAGAAACTTTTTCTGGGTAGATCTCAAGGTAACCTTTGTCTAAAACTCTCTGGCCTGTTGCCCTAAAAGTGTAGCTTGTATTTACGTGGGTAATTTCAATTTCCGCAGTCGCACTTTCTAACTTAGCTTCAGCCGCCTGTGAAGCTAACGCCCTTTGCCAGATTAGCTCGTATAACTTGGCTAAATCTTTGTCTAATTTAAGCATTCCTGGGGTTTTCTTAAAACTCGCAGGACGGATGGCTTCATGTGCTTCCTGCGCCACTTTAGCCTTTGTTCTATAAACTCTAGGATTTTCGGGCAGCATCTCTTTACCGTACTTATTTTCTAAATACTTCCTTGCTTGGCTGAGAGCTTGTTTAGACATATTTGTCGAGTCTGTACGCATATAGGTAATATGCCCTTGTTCGTAAAGTTTTTGCGCCAAGCTCATAGTACGTTTTGCCGAAAAACCAAACCAGTTGGCAGCAGTCTGCTGTAAGGTGCTGGTAGTAAATGGTGGCTTGGGATTTCTCTTCGTCTGCTTAGTCTCTAACTTGGAAATTATCCACTGTTCTTCGATCAGATTTTCTACAAGCTCTTTTGCGATTACTTCCTTTTCTACCTCTGGCTTTTTTCCGCCGACCTTACTTAGCTCAAAAGGGATTCCGTTGAATTTTGGTTTTTCTTCGTCTTTTTTAGTTAACACAATCTCTGGCTTACTACTCTTGGCATTTGTTTCTTTTTGTTCCAACCAGGCTGTTATTGTCCAATACTCCTCTGGATTAAATGCATCGCGCTCTTTTTCGCGATCGACAATAAGTTTTAGCGCCACAGACTGCACTCTGCCTGCGGATAAACCATAACGGATTTTTTTCCAAAGTAATGGAGAAAGCTTATACCCAACCAGGCGATCTAGCACCCTCCTTGCTTGTTGCGCGCTTAAGAGATCCGGGTCCAGCTCGCGAGGTTTCTTTAGGGCCTCTTGGACAGCGTCTTTTGTGATCTCCGTAAATACTATGCGCTCTAAGGCAATGTCTGAGTTCTTTCTTCTTCCACTGTTTAAGTGCACAAGATCCAGTTCAGACGCAACATGCCAACCGATAGCTTCCCCCTCGCGATCAGGGTCAACAGCAATAATTAGCTTGTCTTTACCCTTCATTTCTTCTTTGAGAGCTTTGATTACATCTTGCTTGTTTTCCATTACTGCGTACTGGGGTTCGTAGTTGTTCTCTATGTCGACTGCTAGCCCAGACTTTGGCAGATCTACGATGTGCCCCTTAGAGGCCATTACTTTGTAATCATCACCAAGATATTTTTCTATAGTTTTTGCCTTAGCCGGTGACTCTACAACTACTAGCACATGTTTTTTCTTAGCTGACTTTTTTGCCATTCTTATCTATCTTTTATATTCGCAGGTCTAGCCTGCCATATTCAGTGCTAGCGAGAATGCCTTGTATTTGCAGCTCCTTTATCTTTTGCTTTATATCTTGTATCGATTTACGAGCAAATTCAGCATTGAGGCTAGCTGGGCTATTGTACCCTGCCATAACCTTAATTGCCAGCTCAAAGCCGAATGAATCTGCACTCCCCGCAAAATGGGTATTTAACTTTGTAATCCTATCGTCTATATTCTGCCTCGATTTGATTTCTTTTATAGCTAACCCTACTGCAGCCGCCAATTGCAGTTGTAGTTGCCACGCAGTATTAGTGATCGGACTGGCCCACTCCCGATCTAACAACTCAAAACATCCCTCGAAAGCGGGGTCTGAAACTGAACTCACTCCTGCAAATAAAACTCTAGAGTAATTGAAGCAGTGCCATGCAGTACTAAGTGCCCCGCTTGATTTAGGGGCCTGTGCAACT
>JBMCLZ010000050.1:0-6417 GCA_048615025.1 Candidatus Dojkabacteria bacterium
CAGCTGGTACTGTGAGTAATTCCCCGGATTGTATAAAAGCTCCTCGATACCTTTAGCAATATTACTCGGATCGTTATTTTCGATAAGGTAGCTAAATTCTGCAGCGTCTCGCAATTGGAAAGAGTCAGATACTATAATTGGCCTACCTGCAGCCATTGCTAAACGGATCGCACCACTTGCTGTTTGCTTCGCCTCTGGGTAGGCAAATACTGAGATATCTGCTAAAGCAAGACCCAGAACCACTTCTTCTTTTTCGAGGAAATCTGATACATGAATTACTTGTTCTTCCAATCCCAGTTCTTGGACCCTTCTCCTGAATTGTTCTGCGATAGCATTCGAGCTAACGTTTGTCGGATTCACAGCGTTTATTGCCAACAGGAGCAGGTCTTTATCTTTTAGAGCTAAGGTTGCAAAAGCTTCTAAAGTCTCCATAATACCTTTTTTCTCCGACATAAATCCGTGCATAGCAACGATTTTTTTATTCTTAGAAACTCCAACTCTCTTTCGCAAAATACGCTTACTTTGTAGTGGAAACGTGATATTTCCATGCGCGATAAACTCGACATTTTTTAACCCTAGTTTGGTTTCTAGAAATTTCTGATCCTGATTATTCAATACTTGTACCTGATCCAATTTTTTTAAACTGCTGGAAATATGCGAGAAGTCTACACCGCTTTCCTGAAACGCATGTGAAGTTAACACAATTTTAGGTACTAGCTTCTTAGCCTGGTCGATAAGCTTAGCCAAAGCATCGAGAGTATAAAAACCTTCGCTGTATTGGATATGCATTACATCTGGGGCGAAGTGTTTTAGACTTTTTATCGTATCTTCGAAGTCTAGCTCACCATATTCCCAGCTCCTTTCCACTTCCGAACCGTCTACCTTTACTCTATTTGCAGCGTCTTTGTTCGCAAAAACACGAAAATCTTTGAATATATTCTCCGCATTAGAATACAAATAACTCGAATATTCTGCGATCCCGCAAACACTATTGTACGTGGAAACGACAGCCAATTTTATTTCTCTAACATTTTTTATATTTAAGGCGGCAGGTACCCTAGAAAGCAACAACCTCGAGGAAGCCTCCCAGTTATATGCTTGCGCAGTCTTTTTTATCTTTTCAGTATCAGATGCATTTTTATTTTCGTAGACAGCCCTCATTTGTTCCTTCAAATCTTTTAAGTCTGGCTCAGCCCAAAATGCACCTGGATTGTCTAAATGGCTTTTCGCTGGTCCTAACTTGTAATCTACTAGGTAAGCATTTTCGTCGTTTAAGAAATCCATTTGTCCGCTCCATGCGGTTGCCACAACTGGTAAACCGCAGGCAACTGCTTCTAATGCTGGCAAGTTAAACCCTTCTGCTTTAGACGGAGAGACATAGGCGTTGCTTTCTAGGTACAACGATTTTAATTCAGTTTCGCTTAGACCGTCACTGTCTATATATTCGATCTTACCTCGCTCTGCTGGGCTTAACTCTTTTAAGATCTCTGGAAACTGATTATTCATGTTTGGGAAAGATTTAATTTTTAGTCGTGCATCCCCTTCCTCTTTAAACTCAGATAAGAAAGCCGAGATGAGTTCCTTAGGAGCTTTGCGCTCCAACCCAGAGCCAATATGCAAGAATTGAAAACCACTTGTGTTGTTTTGTTTTCCAGAAACAGAATCTTTTAAGAAAACTGGGTCTAGCGCGTTGGGAATAAGTAATATTGGCAACTTTACCCCAGACCTTAGTAGCACAACCCTTGTATGCTCAGAAGCTGCTAAGACTAGATCAAGCTCTCCATTGTATTCTTCTACGAAGTGGTCTGGAAAACGATCTTCCTCCCAGGCGATATAGGAAGCCTTTACTCTAGCTTTAATTCTCCCGAACCCAAAGCCATTTACAGGATTCTTAGGGAAGTTATTATAAATGAGCAAATCCCATTGCTTTTCAGGGTCGAATATTTCGTAGATCTCCTTAAGTCCTTCGTATTTTGCAAACTCTTTAGCACCGGGAAGTTTGGCTACCTGGTCCTCGGTAGCAGAGATCTTTATATCATACCCAGCCAAATTTTCTCGAGCCATAGCAAGTGCAAGTCCCCTATTCACCCTAGCAAGGGAATATTCTTCGGCAAAAGGACCGAAAATTAAGATTTGTTTTGCTTTTCTAGCTCCGCTACTCTCTGTGTTAATTTTTTGTTTTGCTCAAATAAAGTCTCGATCAGAAAATACGCCTGCTCATTGAACTTTTGTTGTGTGAGAAATGGTCGCTCGGTAGTATTTCGCACTATATTTGCTACCTTCCCAATTAGTTTGTTTTTGATCTTCCTGAACAAGCCAGAATCACTCCTGCGAAAATCGTAATATAACCCCCCAAGAGTGTTCTTAGATCCAGCTGCAATTTCGAGGGCTGCTGCAATCAGCCTTGGGTCAGTTTTTTCGTACTTTTGCGAGTTGGAATCAAGGTGCTCTTCATGCGCATAATTCCTAATTTTTCCGATTAAATCTGCCGCTTTGTTCACCATAATTATATAGTATCTAAATTGCGATTATTGCTGAAGCTAGTTTATCGCTGTCGTGTCTTAGCAAACTCCGCTTAATTGCATCGTTTTTCTCACGTTCGATTTTTTCTTCGCTTAGCAGATCTTTCCTAACCACATTCGCTGCTTCCCCAAGATCGTCCTGAACTGGAAAGCTATTCTCGCGAGCGTATTTTGCCAGAATATCTTCGTCCGCCTCGGCATTATTCACAAGAATAGTGTCTGGTTTACGTTTTGTATATTTCGCGATCTCGGCAACGTAGTCGCTCTGGCTCATCCCATGGGTCTGCCCGTACTTCGACACAAGGTTAGTTACGTAAATGAACTTCGCCTTAGATTCTCCGATGGCTTCTGGGACTCCTTTTATAACCACATTAGACAAAAGGCTGGAATACAAATCTCCTGGTCCGATCACAATTTTATCTGCCTGCAAGATTGCTTCTTTCGCCTCAGGATTTAACTGAGCTTCTGGCTGAGTCCATAGCTTTATAACACGTGTCCTGCAGTCGTGTTTTTCACAGTTCGGCTCGTCGATTTTACTTTCTCCGATCAGAACATTTCCGTCGGAATACTGGGCTGCGAGTTGTACGTCTTCTTCAGTTACAGGATAAATCTTCCCACGCACATTTAAGACTTCTGCAGCTGCCTCTATTGCCTCTGCCTCTGATCCTAAAATATCTGTTAAGGCAGTAAGAAAAAGATTTCCAAAATTATGCCCACCATTTTCGCTACTCTCAGATTTTGGAAAACGATAGATAAACAGTTCTCGAAGAATCCTACTAGCCTCATCCTCTTTTGCCAGGGCAATCAGGCACTGTCGCACGTCACCAAGGGGCAAAACTCCGAATTCATCTCTCAGTCTTCCCGTACTACCCCCATCGTCAGTCATAGTAACAATTGCGCTAAGATTGGTTTGTGGATAGTTCTTAAGTCCACGAAGAACTGTAAATGTTCCTGTTCCCCCACCAACGACTACGATATTTTCCATTCTTATTTTACCGTTACACTCTTAGCTAAATTACGTGGTTTGTCTACATTATTGCCTAACATCTTACCAAGCTTATAAGCCAATAGCTGAAAAGGTACAACATTCAACACGCCACTCAGTAAAGTTTCTTCTTTCGATACATGAATATGGTAGTCAAAATTAGAATTTGGCATAGGGCTTATTCCAATTACTTTAGCACCTCTTGCTTTTACCTCGGCAACAGAGCTTATTACATCGTCTTTCGCTTCGTCTTCGGAAAGAATAGCAAAAACAGGCGTTCCTTCTTCGATCAGGGCAATCACACCGTGCTTTAGTTCCCCTGCAGTAAATCCCTCGAAGTGCTTGTAACTAATTTCCTTAACCTTAAGTGCTCCTTCTAAGGCAATGTAATGGTTTTGGGCGCGTCCTAGCACAAAAAAATGTTCTTTAGAGAAGCAATACTTTGCTACTTCATCGACCATCTTGTCTAGTTCATCGGATTCAAGCAGCTGGCGTAACTTTTGAGAGGTAGCATCTATCTCCTCTCTTGCCAGAGAATACTCCCCTGCTACAGACCTTGCTAACAGATAACCCCATGCAAGTTGAGCTGTAAATGCTTTCGTAGATGCAACGCACATCTCAGCGCCTGTGCGCGAAAAAAATGGATAATCTGAAAGCTTAGTAATAGAAGCACCAGGCATATTTACTATGCTTGCTATCTTTCCACCCCTTGCTTTCATTTTTTCGATAGGCTCTATCGTGTCTGCGGTCTCTCCACTTTGGGAGATTGCCAACATAAGGTCATTCTCGTCGAAAAGTTGCTCATAAGAATCTGTTTCGTAACCTTTAAGTTCAGTAGCGTGAGCACCGTAAATTTTCCTGAGAAAATATGCTATCTGGCCCGCAGCATACCCAGCAGTCCCGCAACCAACAGTATAGATACTTCCTTTTCCGCTCTGTTTAATCTCCTTAATCTTTTGGATCAAGCCCGACAACTCGCTCTCGTCGTAGCTTACAGCATTTAGAATTGTCTCTGGCTGTTCATAAATCTCTTTAATCATAAAATCTTCGTAACCACCCTTATCGACCTCCCCTAAGCTCATTTCAGCTTTAGCAAAATCGAGGTCGAAATAGCTGTAACCGCCATCAGGGACTATTTTTATTCCCTTTACTTCTTCGTTTTGGATAACTACACCAGTGAAGTTTTCCAGTTGAGCTATTTCATTTGTATGATCTGCAAAAGAAAGAAAATCAGATCCAAGAAAAAATTCTTTATCTTTTCGCCCCACTACCAGTGGTGAACCATTTCGTATTGCAACAATTTGCGCCCCAAATTCAGAATTTGATTCAGAAAGTAGCAGAATGGTATTCCTCCCTTGAAGTCTAGAAAATGCACTCGAAACAGCATGGAGCAAAAGATCAGTACCAACTAGTTCAGCTTTCTTGCGATCTATCTCTAATTCGATTAGGCGAACGATAACTTCCGTATCAGTTTCAGTCTCGAATTTGTATCCTTTTTCTTCCAGATTAAGTTTAAGCTGTTGGAAATTTTCTACGATCCCGTTTTGCGCCAAAGCGAATGACTTGTCTGTTGCAAAATGTGGATGAGCATTCGCTTGGGTAACACCGCCATGGGTCGCCCAACGGGTGTGGGCAATGCCCAGATACCTTTCATTTGCTGAGTCGGCAAGTTCTGCGACAGGGAAATAGTCCGCTAAAGGCAAATGACCTACCTGTCTGCCTGACTCCATATCTGCATTGCTTTGCCCAATATATGCAATGCCCCAAGAATCATAACCACGGTACTCTAAACGCTTCAGACCATTCATCAGCGTTTCTCGTGGTTTTAGCCAACCAGAGAACCCAAATATTCCACACATAGGTTACAATTATCACATAAATAACTTGTACTCCAAAACGGATGAGACTAGCAATCGTTACAGTAAGCTTTAACACTGAAAAGGTTCTTTACCGAAGTTTGGAGTCGTTCTATAAGACCCTGCCAACTTATATGGCTACGGATATAGACTATTTCGTCCTAGATAATGGCTCTGAAGATCATACTTTAGAGATGCTAAAAAGAGATTTTCCACAAGTTAAAATAATAGAGTATGGAGAGAATCTTGGTTTTGGCGAAGCTCATAACAAGTTTTTTGCAAAACACATAGATGACTATGAGTTCTTCCTACTTGCAAATCCAGATTTGAGATTCGAACAAGGGTGGCTGTCAGAATTACTAGATCAGATGCGGAGTAACAAGAAGCTAGCAGCACTTAACCCTCTCATTTTCTATGACGATGAATTCTTCCCAATTTCTTTGGAAATCAGAGGCAGGGATGTATTTTTGCATCACAAAGATTACCGTTTTTTGGCAGACCCTGTAGGAAGAGAAAATGTAATCACCCAAGAGAGAGAAATATCTGGGATGAGGTTTGTGAAAGTTCCTCCTGGAAGGTACTTTGCTTATCTAGATGTAAAGGAAAAAAAAGTCGAACTTAATATATACAATATGTCTTTGGATCCTTACGCACTGAAGCTTGATCGCTATGAGATTAAACAAGGAATAGTTCACTCACTGCTAAAAAAAATCTTGTTTAAATTAGGGATAATCAATGAAGGTGTAAAATTTAAACATCTAGAGATTAAGTTGGAAAAAATATTTGGGTACAGGCGTACACCAAGTCCTGTAAGAATTATCAACTCTTTTGGCGCGCGGATACGTGCAGGAGAAGAACTTCCTGACAACAATTATTTTGGGCAGCAACTGGAACAAACTAATTTCGAACCAGAAAAAGCTGAGTTCTTTCATGGCGCATGCGTTTTGCTCCGAGCTGAGGCATTAATGCAAATTCTGAACGAAGAGGGCTATATATTCGACCCAGATTTCTTTATGTTTCTCGAAGAATCTGACCTAAGTAGGCGGCTGCGTGG
>JBMCLZ010000051.1:0-6299 GCA_048615025.1 Candidatus Dojkabacteria bacterium
GTATTCTTGCTAGTGTGTCTCCAACTGGGTCGTTTGTCATTTTACCAACTTGATTTTTTAACTCCCGGTAGCATTCCTTTGTGTGCGAGGTCGCGAAAGGCAATCCTGCTTAAACCGAAATATCTTATATAACCACGAGCACGTCCACTTACATTACAGCGATTGAATTTACGGCTAGTATACTTAATAGTGCCTCGCTTGTATTGCCGCTCTAACTTTCTTGCTTTTGCTTCTTGTGCTGCTGTACTCATAAATATATCTTTATTACTTTTTAAATGGCATTCCTAATGCTTTAAGTAGTGCGCGTCCATGATCGTCTGATTGCGCGCTTGTAATTATACTAATTTGTAGGCCATGTAGTCTAATGTTTTTGCTGGTATCGACTTCAGGAAAGATAGTTTGGTCGTTTATGCCCAAAGTATAGTTTCCTCGTCCGTCGAAAGATTTACTGCTCACACCACGGAAGTCTTTGCTACGGGGTAGGGCAATATTAATGAACTTGTCTAAAAATGCCCACATACGCTCTCCTCTAAGTGTAACACTCATTCCTACTGGCATTCCTTCACGGATTTTGAAGTTGGATATAGCTGCTTTAGCGCTTTTCAATACAGGTTTCTGCGCAGCAATAACTCCTAATGTTTCCTGTAGCTCGTCCATAAATGCTTTATCTTCTTTAGCTTTGCCAGCTCCAATATTCAGCACAATTTTTTCTAGCTTTGGGATTGCCATCACATTTTCGATCCCAAGTTCTTTTTGTAATGAAGGCCTTACCTCTTCTAGGTATTTTTGCTTCAGTGGTTTTACTTCTATTTTTTTGTCTGCCATTTTTATTATTTGTTTAACTTTACGTTCGAGATGTGTACCCCGACATTTTTTTTCACTACACTGCGAGAGCCAGATTCATCGACATTGTTGAAATCGGTGAGTTCTGCAACCCCTTCGATATATACTCTATTATTCTTTTTATTTACAGAGATAACTTTTCCGCTTTTACCCTTATACTTTCCGCTTCTAACTTCTACTAAGTCCCCCTTGCGAAGGTTCTTACTCAGTTTGCTGCTCTTCGACTTACTCTCTTTCGCCTTGCTCGTTTTCGCATTACTGTCTTTTGCCTTAACGCTTTTAGCCTTTTCGTTTTTTGTCTTACTGTTCTTTGCTGTCATCTTACAACACTTCTTTTGCTAAACTAATAATTTTATTAAATCCTTTAGCTCTTAGTTCTCTTGCAACCGGTCCGAAAATACGGGTCCCTCTAGGATCTTTATTTTCTAGATTGATAATTACTGCAGCGTTATCGTCGAACCTAACGTAAGAACCATCTTCTCTTCTAACCTCTTTATGAGTTCTAACAATTACCCCGTGGATCACATCACCTTTTTTATAACTGGAATCAGGCGCTACCTTTTTTACGCTTCCAGTAAAGATTTCTCCAACTGAACCAAATTTCTGGTAATGACCACCTTTCTTGCCTCCCCTAATATGGATGACCATTACTTCCTTTACTCCAGTGTTGTCAGCTACGTTTAGCCTAGAAAGTGACTGTACCATTTATTTTACTACTTCCCAACTTTTAGATTTAGATATCGGTCTTGTTTGGGCAATTTTAACCTCTTGACCTAACTGGAACTTTTCTTTTTCAGATTCAGGCAGGTGAACTAAATAAGTCTTATTAAACTTTACTTGCTTCTCGTACATTGAATGTGCCAATTTACGTTCAAGTTCGACTTTTATTGTGTCTATTCCTGAGTTAAGGTTTACAATAACTCCTCTCTTTATTTTTCTTGTATTTAGTTCCTTATTAGTGTTTGCCATATTTAGTTTTCTCTAACAATTATTTGTGTCTTTACAGGTAATTTTTGTGCAGCTTTTCTTAGAGCTTCTCTTGCAATACTTGCTTCAACTCCAGACATTTCCATAATAATTCTTCCTGGTTTGACAACTGCAACATAAGAATCTACATCTCCTTTGCCTTTCCCCATCCTTACCTCTGCAGGTTTTTTGGTATAAGGCTTATCTGGGAAAATCTTCATCCAGAGCTTTGCTTTTCTTTTCGTTTCTCTTACGATTACTTTTCTTGCTGCCTCTATTTGTCTCGATGATACCCAAGAACGATCTAGGCTTTGTAAACCAAAAGCTCCGTTTGTAAGCTGATTCCCAGCCGTTGCTCTTCCACGCATCTTACCGCGAAATTGCTTTCTGTATTTTGTTCTTTTTGGTTGTAGCATTATGTTTTCTTAAAATTATTCGTCTATCTGGTAGTCGTGTTTCTCGCCTTTATATACCCATACCTTTATTCCATTTTTTCCAGCGTTTGGAACTTGTGCTGCTAGGTGTGCATAGTCTATATCTGCTCTGAGAGTTTGCAGTGGAACAGTACCCCACTGGAATTTCTCAGTTCTTGCAATTTCTGCACCCTTAATACGACCGGAGACCCAAATCCTTACACCTTTGACTCCTTGAGTTTGTTTTGCAGTTTCGATAGCTCTTTGGCATGCAAATTTTGGTACTATACGTCTTTCCAACTGGCTCGCAATATTATCTGCAATAAGTTGTGCAGAGGCCTCTGGTTTCTTTACTTCAAAAACTTTAAGATCTACTGCAGATCCGACAAGTTTTTGCAAGTCTTTTTTGACTTTCTCTATTCCTGTTCCTCCTCGACCAATAACCACACCTGGTCTTGCAACAGAAATGCTTATAGTAACTTTATTACTATATCTTTTGATTATCACTTCTGCCAAGCCCGCATTTTTAAGTTCTTTTGACAAATACTCCCTTACCTTTAGGTCAGAGTTAAGGGTATCCGCATAGTCGCTCTTAGGTGAAAACCACCCAGACAACCAGTTCTTGTTCACTCCGACTCTGAATCCGTTCGGATTGATCTTTTGTCCCATTATTTACCGTTGTAAGCAGTTAATTTAATTGTAAGATTACTTCCTGGTTTCGTAATTCTAAAGTACCTCCCACGCGAAACCGCTCTTCCTCTCTTATATCTCATTGCCTCAGTCACAAATATTTCGCCAATTGCTAAATCTTTCGCAGCAGCGTTAGACTTGTCTTTTGCATTAGCAACTGCAGAATTTAGTGTTTTTAATACTATTCCAGCAGCTTTCTTGTCTAAGTTTTCTAGTTGTAAAACAGCTTCTTCCACGCTCATACCTCTTACCAAGTCAGCAACCAGCCTCAGCTTTCGGCTTCCTATCCTTACGTTGTTGTATTTTGCAGTTGCAATTACTTCCATAGTTTACATTAATTTTATTCTGACGCTACACGTCCAGTGCTCCCAGTAGACTTAGCAATCTTACCCTTCTTACTATGCCCAGTAAATCTGCGGGTTAGGGCAAACTCCCCAAGCTTGTGTCCGACCATAGATTCTGTAACAAAGACAGGGAGGTGATCCTTGCCATTATGAACACCTAGAGTCACTCCGACCATTTCTGGAGTTATGGTTGCTGCTCTAGACCAAGTATTGATTTGCCCTTTATGTCCTTCAACTTTAGCCTTTGCTATCTTCTGCAACAGCTTTTCGTCTATGTATGGTCCTTTTTTACTCGATCTACTCATTTTTAGCTTGTTATGTTTAAACTAGTGTCTTATATTTCTTATTTCTTGGGCGTAGTTTACTTGTACGCCTTTTTATAATGTACTTGTTAGTGTTTTTTCTTCTTCTAGTAATTACACCTCTTTTGTTCCCCCAAGGGTCTTTGCTAGGTCCACCAGTACCCGTGCGACCGCTTTTACCCTGTCCTCCAGCATGAGGGTGTTTATAGCTTTGCGCGACTCCTCTAACAGTAGGTTTTTTACCTTTATTTCTATTCACGCCAGCTTTTCCAAGCTTTTGGTTGCTGTGTTCAAGGTTTCCTACTGTGCCGATTGTAGCATAACATTCTCCCTTTACTAAGCGGATTTCGCCGCTAGGAAGTTTGACTTGGACATAACCTTTCCCAGCTTTACCTTGTAGCTGGATAGAAACTCCTGCACTTCTTCCAAGCACAGCGCCTTTCCCAGGGGTAAGTTCAATGTTGTGAATGAAAGTAGCTGGAGGGATCTGTTCTAAAGGATAAGCATTACCTGCAGTTATCTCTTGTAACTCCTCAGAAGCAATCACCTTATCTCCTAGTTCTAATTTATCTGGAGCAAGAATATATCTATATTCTCCATCTTCGTACTTAAGCAATGCAATATGCGCTGTTCTGTTTGGGTCATACTCGATAGCGACTACCGTTGCAGCTATGTTTCTCTTATCTCTAGAGAAGTCGATTTCTATATATTTCCTCTTCGCCTGTCCGCCTTTAGTTCTCATGGTTCTCTTACCATGATTATTTCTGCCAGCAGAATAAGTAAGTTTTTTACTTAGGCTTGCTCTTATCCTCTCTAATTTGTCTTCAGGTAGAAAAGATTGCACCTGGAAGCTAAGCCTCCTAGCATGCCTTTTTCCCGCACTTGTTGGTTTTTGTTTATCAATCTTCATAATACCCCTCGATTTTATCGTCTTTAGCTAGTTTTACCAAGAATATTTGTTCTGGTTGTCTTCTAAACTTCCTATATCGGAAGCTAAGTCTTTTCATTTTTCCCACTCTATTCTGTGATTTGACGTCGGCCACTTTAACCTCGAACTGCTCTTCCACAAAAGTCTTTATCTGTCCCTTACGAAGCTTTTGCTCCCCTCTTGCATAAAAAGTGTAATAGTTCTTTGCACGGGCAAGGTCTATAGTTTTTTCGGTAAGTTTTGGAAGAATTATTGTTTGTCCCATTTTAGTTTAACTTTCTAGAATCGATAAATTTATCCAAGCTGTCTTGAGTGAAAACAATTTTTCCGCCGCTTGCTATATCGAAGCCATTTAGGTCTGATACGTGTTTTACAGAAACATTTTCGATGTTACTGGCAATTTTTCGCAGCTCACTGTCTATTGCTACAAGTGTTACTTTTCCTTCTAGACCTGAGTCATTTAAGTAAGCTACAACATCCTTAGTTTTGCTAAATTTAGGGATGTCTGCACTGAGGATCTGTTTTTCTACTTCTTTTTTCTTAATGATTGCTCTTAATGCTTGCTTCATCTCTTTCTTATTGATTCTAAGCTTTGCATTTTTTTCGTTTTTTGGTCCGAAGGTTACACCTCCACCTGTCCAGATAGGGGAGCGGTTCGATCCGTGCCTAGCCCTTCCTGTACCCTTTTGGCGCCAAGGTTTTTTACCACCACCAGATACTTCACTTCTGTCTTTGGTATGAGCATTACTTTGCCTTTGGTTTGCAAGATATACTCTGCTGTATTTGGCGATAAGCTCATCTTGGTTTTTACCCTCCAATACTGAAAAATCTAGGGCAACCGTCTTTGTAGTCACATTTCCTTTTGTGTCTAGGTGTTGTATTTTCATTTCTATCTCAGGATTTTTATCTCAACTAAGCTATTCTTCGGACCTGGAATAGGACCTTTCACTAATATTGTCTTTTCCTCTGGATTTAGCATTAGAATTTTTGAGTTTTCGACTGTTTTACGCTCTGTTCCCATTCTACCTGCCATTTTCTTGCCCTTTAAAACTCTTCCTGGTGTTGTTCCAGCACCGATAGAACCTGGGTGGCGATGTTTGTTTTTTTGACCATGAGTTTTCGGTCCCCCCTTGAAACCCCAGCGTTTAACTACTCCCTGGAACCCTTTACCTTTAGTTACCCCTGTTACACTAATCTTTTTCCCCACAAGTTCTTTTACATTTAGTTCTCGTTCTTGATTTATTTCTTCTTTAGTCGGTAGCTCACTAGTTTCTACTCTATGCTCAACTAAAAATTGGGGTGTGTACCCCAATTTTTTATATTTCCCTTGTTCTGCTCTATTTGGGCTTTTCTTTTTACCCATTCCGAGGATAACTGCACTATAGCCGTCTTTCTCTAGGCTACGAGTACCGACTACTACATTGGGCTCAAAAGAAATCACAGTTGCTGCTACAGATGCTCCATCTTCCGTGAAGAAATTGATCATGCCTTGTTTGGTTCCTAGAATTATCATTTTTATTCTTATAACTATTTGATTTCAATTTGTATGCCGGCAGCTAACTGTAAATGAGTTAATGTATCTATCGTTCTCGAATTGTGCTCCACGATTTCGATAAGTCTCTTATGTATGTTCATCTCGAAATGCTCTTTCGATTTACTATCTACATGTGGTGATCTAAGGACTGTCCATCTTTTCTTCTGCGTTGGAAGAGGGATAGGTCCTGAGACCACTGCTCCTGTGCGGATCGCTGTGTCTATGATCTCCTTGGTAGTTTTCTCTACTACTTTAGAGTCATAACCCTTTATTTTGATT
>JBMCLZ010000052.1:0-6251 GCA_048615025.1 Candidatus Dojkabacteria bacterium
TGTTTTCTGTCCTTTTTTATTTGTTACATCCCAACCTAATAGATCTAGAAAAACATCAAGAAACTCATTTCTAAGTTGAGTCTCGTTAAACTTGCTAGATTTATAATAATCTAAATCACTCTCAAATTTTTCTATTAAATCTTTTAATTCTTTCATTTAATTTCTAAGAATAGAACTGATATCAATTTTAAGTGCAGTACATATTTTAATAAGAGTATTAATCGTTGGATTCTTACTCATACCGTTCTCAATCTTAATCAAAGTAGGACAAGGCACACTAGCTAATTCAGCAAGTGCTTCTTGTGTTAATCCCTTTGAATTCCTGTATTCTTTGATTTTTATCGGTATAAATTTGCTATCCATAACTTACCTTCAATGGTAAGAATAGTATAGACATAAATTGACTAGATTCCAAGCCAATTTTCTTTGCTTCTTTCTTGAAAAGAAAGAAGCCCCACGTCTCCGTGGGGCTTGCGAAATCATTCAGGGTAGAGGACTTGATCGATCTTCGAATCGTCAATTTCAAAGTATTCAAATTTATTTACTAGCTGAGAAATTGTTATTTCCTGCTTCGCTAATTCTTTCAATTCCTGGAGTGAGGAACCTGATTGCTTAACTGTAACTCGAATTGTTAAATCCTCACTAAACCAAAACCAGCAATCTGATTCCATATCTGCTTGCACCTCTGTGAGAGGTGTATCACCATATTTTCTTAGATAGATTTGTAGTTTGTTCATGATTTTTATTTAATAAGTAAAATTTTTAAAACATCGAGCTTTGTGCAAGCCTTCCGAGTAACTCTGGATATTCGGCTAACTCGCTATCTTCCAACTCTTGAGCTAGTGATCGTATTAGTTTTTCTGGGTCGATCTGTTCATTAAATGCTCCAAGCCATGACCTATACGAAGTAGAACTAATCGTGTCTCCATAAAATTCAACATGAGTTAGATCTTGTCCATAAATTTCTGAATAGACTTCGGAATAACTTTGCACATAGTAGGCATTTACTGGATAGCCAGATCTAAGAAAAAATTTTAACTCCTTGTATCCTTTTGGTTTGGGTTCTGTTTTGAATCTCATAATATTATTGGTCTGAAATAAATTAAAAAGGGGAGCATTTGCTCCCCTTAGGCTTTACGCGTATCTAACTATGAATTCACCGAACTCGTAGTATTCAATTTCTAAATCTCTAGCAATCTTGTCATAATCGATATAGTAGGCAATTGACTCTTGAATATTTTGCCAATGCAGCAGAATTAGCAAGAGAACTTGTAAGGAAATTTAACAAAGATGATATCGAGTACAAAAGAAAACTACTAATCGACTTGGGTCGACCCATTATCATAAAGGATAAAAAGGTCTACCTAGAGCCACGATTGCCGTTTGTTCAATTCAATAAAATGAAAGAAAAAGTAAAAGCTAATCCCGAGTGGCTCGAACTAAATCCGGCCAATAGGGACAAGGACATTCAGCTGTTTGAGGAGTTTCGTACGGTTTGGAGCGGGCGACCGGGTTCGAACCGGCGATTTCTTCCTTGGGAAGGAAGCGTCATACCACTAGACCACGCCCGCCTTATTTTTCTTCCTCAGCGATTCTGATCTTGAATTCCCCATTATCTAATTGCTCTAAGATTTCGTATTCAATACCGCAGTAGTCGCACTCGAAGTAATCTCCAACAACTTTTCCTTCAGGGATAGTAATTTCATTCTCACATTCGAGACAATTAAATTTGCGATTAGTTGTGACAGCTTCATCCATTTTCAGTTATTATCAAGTAAGATATGCAAATTATAACGGGGAAAACGGAAATTGAAAAATATAATCACGAAGGTAGAGATATTTACCTAAAAAGAGAAGATAAAAATTTATCAGGATCATTTAAAGATAGGCTTGTCGCTTATGTCTGGAAAGACCTGCAGATATTACCCAAAGAAGAGATTACCCTATCTTCATCTGGCAATTTGGCAATCAGCTTGCTTTACAGACAAGCAAAAACCAGTGAGCCACTGAGACAAAGGATTACCATTTTTATAAGAGAAAACCTTCCAAGTACTAAGCAAGAAAAACTCGTAGACTTGGCTGATCAGACTGGGGCCAGAATACTTACCTCAGGGAAGCCCAAATCAGATGCAAAAAAATACGCTAGAGACAACAATGCGTATCACTTTAGAAATTCCGAAGGAGATCATTATCCCAAGGCGTATTACCGGCTTGCAGAAGAGATTAAAAATTATTCTGATGAATATGGTGTAGAGTTTGGGGCTGTTTATGTTTGTGCCAGTTCAGGCACTGCAGCACTTGGCATTACAAGGTATTTTAACGAGAAAAGTATAAAAATCCCTGTAGTGATTACACAGACGAGTTATATTCACCCAATTGCAAAGGAGTTCGAAAAAAACGCAGTCTCCGAAAAAACAACTATAGCAAACGCAATTTCAGATAGAGTAGTGAAAAGAAAAGGAGAATTAGTAAAAGAATTGAAGAAGAACCAGGGGGGCGGCGCTGTTTGCACCAATGCAGAGATCGAATATGCACTGGAAAAGCTTAGGTATATGCTAGGAAAGCCAGCAGAAGGGTTTACTGGCAACGCTGGACTTTCTTTTGCAGGATACATAAAAAAACCTGTTATAAATCCTTTAGTTGTCATCAGCGGGAATTAAGTCAATCAAATGGATAAGAGAGAAGTAACAACGCGAATTTTAGAAAAACTAGGAGACAGTCAACTCGTATTTGTTGCTAGAGAACCTGAGAGGGGGTTAGGAGTAAACAGCTTCTTAGGAGAAAATTACAATATATTTGCTTCGCAACCTAGCTATCTTGCAGAGCAGTCTGGATTAGAAGGTAGACTAAAGATACTTACCGAAGCGAATAATTCCTCCGAGATAATTAGGCATCCAGAGTTTATAGATTTTCTGAAAACCCAGGAGCAGGAGAAACTGTATCTACAATTTTTTAAACCAATTGCAGATTCAACAATAGAAGAGCTTAGATCTTTGGTAGGAAAGGAGATACAAATGCTAAATTGCATCTCATCTCTTGCAAGGCGTCTGGAAAACAAAATCGAGCAGTTCAACTATCTGCAAACCTCAGACTTGGGTGAGAATCTTGCTCCAACCAAAATAGGAATGCTTTCTCAGATGGAACATTCCGCGCTTTTTGGAGAGCTTGGAGAATACGTTTTACAAATGCCATATGGACATACTGGAGAGTCCACATATCTTGGAAGCGAGCAGCTCTTAAATGAGTTGAAAGAAAAGTATCCAAAAAGAGAGGTAAAAATAGTTAAAAAACTTACTGGGAGGGCATATACGATAAACGGGATGGTTACAAGTTCTGCACAAGTATTTCTAGCTGGGTTGGCTTACCAATTCACAGGTTTACCAGAGGCAACACCAGTGCCAATGGCAACTGTAGGGACTGATTGGAAAATATGGGAACAGTCGCTAAGCAATGTTCAAGTAGAGACTATTAAGAGCCTTACAACAAAAGTTGGTGGGATTCTGCAGCAAAAAGGGTATTCTGGCTTATTTGGTATCGATCTGATTGTTGAGTTTGGAACGAACAATATATATCTAATCGAAATCAACTCTAGGCAGACATTAAATATTCCAGAGCTATCACTCCTACAACACGCAGCCAGACAAGTGCCATTACAACTTCTAAACATCGCTCACTTTTTGGGAGTTGATCTCAGAGAAATAAACCAAGAACAATACAATAGCGAGAATATTGTCCCACATGCAGCTAGCCAGCTTATTGCAAGGTTTAGAGGAAACATGGAGAATTTTTCTGGATTCGATTACCTAGCAAGAAAATCTGGTGTTTACAGGCAAATGTCCGACAATGCCGCCAGAGAAGCAAGTACTAGTGGTAAACAAACCGACGTTATATTCCTCGACGAAACTGAAGATCGTCCTATTATCTGGCAAGGCGATTACGCAGACTTTTCCAAGATCGAGGCTGGGTTCGGACTTGCCTTTTCTCGCAGCGCGCAGGAGAACTTAAAGCTGAACCAAGAAATAGCACGCATCCAAGCCAACAGATCTTTGGCCCAAATTGTCGGAGATGAAATAAAATTAATCCCGCTTGCGAAAGACTTACTCGGGAAAATCACAAACTACACAAATCACGAGAATTAGCTCAGAATATAAGAGACGTATGAAGACACTAGAAATCGACAAAAAAGTTACGCAGAACCTAGAGAAGTATTTTAAGCTCGAAATTGGGAAAGATACTATCGCATGCCCTTATTTTATTAACACCGCCCGCCGCAAGGATCTACGGGCGCTCATGGGAAAAGGAACACCAGAAGAGATCGTGTTGGAAACTAAAGTCTGGGCGCAGGTTAAGGGTGTGGATCTATATCAAGCTCACTTGTCTGAGATAAGAGATTTAATGACAAGGGTAGGAATTGGGATTGACTGCTCAGGATTCGTGTATCATGGGTTAGAAAAATACTTGAGAGACAAGTATGGCAAAGGGCTTCTTCAGATCCTAAAGTTCGACAACACCGATTTACGCTCCAAGTTTGCAAGGCTTCTGCGACCAGCAGAAAACATCGGCGCAAACTCCATGACTAACGAGCAAAACACACTAAAAGTAGCTTTAGACCAGGTGCTACCTGGAGATCTTCTTCGCGGGGTGGGGGAGCGAAAGAATGTGTACCATGTAGCACTTGTCGTTGCGGTGGATCAAGATAGTAAAGGCAGTACGCGTAAAATTTATTACTGGCACTCCCATAGAGGCTATGGAGAGCATAATGGCGTACGCAAAGGATCGGTAGAGATAGTAGATGCAAATCTGCCACTGATAGCTCAGAACTGGGACGATCATGGCGAAGATGGGATCAATTATTTGCTAGAGAACGATCTAAAACCTCATCCAGAAGATTCTGGTTTTAGAAGGTTAAAGATTAAGAGCTTATCACTTGACGAGTAATTCTGCTAAGTGCTATAAATTCATTATTAGCAATAAAGTATGTTAACTGCTAGACAAACCAAGTTATTGGAAATAATAATAAATGAGTTTATGGAGACTGCAGAAGCAGTTGGATCAGTTAATGTCTCGGACAAATACGATCTGGAGGTATCTCCAGCAACGATACGTAACGAAATGGCTTATCTTACTGAGCTTGGACTTTTAGAGAAGTCACATATTTCTGCTGGTAGAAAACCTACTGCACAAGCCTTGAGATGGTTTTTGCAACAAGTGCTAGAAGACTTAGAGGAGTTAGACGCTCTCAACCAAGTTTCTGTACGCGAAAGTCTTTTTAAGGTTAGATTTAACGTAGATACACTCTTAACTGAATCTGTCAGATCACTGGCAGATCTTACAAATAACGCTGCAATTGCAATGTTATCTGGAAGAAGGTATATGGCTGGAGTTTCGCAAATGGTAGGTCTACCAGAGTATTCGGACGAAGAAAAACTAAGACGTTTTCTCGATCTGATCGAAGATTATAGGGAGCTTGGTAAACTTTTTGGCAGATACGACGCCTCAAATAGTGTGCGTGTGCTTATTGGTGAAGAGACCGGTTTTAAGCAGCTAGAAGACACTGCAATAGCTTATGCTGCAATTAAGTTACATGGGAATGAGAAGGGCTATATGGCAGTTATCGGACCAAACCGGATGGACTACCGTAGGGTAATTCCTGCAATTAATTATATAGTAGGTAGTATTCAAAATGCAGTTGCAGGCTGGTAAAAATAAACTTTAAAAATATTATGTCAAAGATAAAAGATAAGACAAAAAATAGTGAGATCGAAGAGTTAAAACAAAGATTAGAGCAAGAGGAAGAGAGTAGACTAATGGCACTTGCAGATCTCGAAAACTTTCGTAAACGTGCTGCTGAGGAACGGATAAACACAAGATTAGAAGCTAACCTATCTGTGTTTAGATCACTAGCAGAGCTAATAGACGACTTCGAAAGGCTTATAGAAGATTTAGATCAAAAAAGTAAGCAGGCAGAGGTCGAGGTATTTAAGCCAATATTAGAGAAAGCTTTAGGAATTTTAGCAGATTTCGGGGTGAAACCAATTGAAATAAAGCAGGGAGATAGATTTAGCTCGGATAATATGGAGGCAATTGGAACAACTCATGTAGAAAAAAAAGAGGATAATAATAGTGTTGTAAATATCGCACAAAAAGGATATATAGATACAAACTCAGGGCGCGTGATCAGACATGCCCGAGTCATTGTAGGTAAAAGTGCGTAGTTTTAAAAATCTTTAAATAATTAAAATATTAAGTAT
>JBMCLZ010000053.1:0-6233 GCA_048615025.1 Candidatus Dojkabacteria bacterium
GCAAACTACAAGGATAATATCGAGCTTACAAAAAGTTTGTTCAGGCATGTTGCGAAAGAGATCTATGGCACAACAGTTTTCGAGACACGCGGACACAAGTTCGACCTTGCTGGGGAGTGGGAGGAGATAGACTACGCTCAAGCAATAAAGGATGCCCATGGGATAGACATCTTTACAGCTAGCGACGAGCAATTAAAAAAGGCTATAGATAAAGCTGGCATTAAGCTGTCTGGCGAATTAAACCGCAATCGCATGATCGACAACCTCTGGAAGCACATTAGAAAAAATATCGCTGGGCCTGCTGTGCTTGTAAATGAACCTAAGTTTATGTCGCCACTGGCTAAATCTAAACCAGAAAATGAACAGCTCACAGAACGCTATCATATTGTTATTGCTGGCAGCGAGCTTGCGAATGGGTATTCTGAGATCAATGATCCGATCGACCAGCTGAATCGATTTGTCGAGCAAGAAGGGTTAAGAGAGGCAGGAGACGACGAAGCACAAATGCTAGATATAGACTTTGTCGAAATGCTCGAGTATGGGATGCCTCCAACTTCTGGACATGGGCATAGCGAACGTCTGTTCTGGTATTTCGAGAACGTTACTGCACGAGAAGGTACCCTTTTCCCATTGCTTAAGGAAAATGTAGACGAAATAACAAAGAAGATTTACGGAGATATTGTGAGGGAGAATAGTGTGGTAAATGCTACTAAAGAGACTGGGGACAAGCAGGTGCAAGACAATAGTACAGACAGTAGCTTAGACTACCCAAGCATATCCGAAGCAGAAAAACTGATGCTAGACAACGTTTCCGATACCTACCAAAGGCTGCATAGCTATATGGTTTCCAAAATAATGGAGGGTTATGCCAAAGAGTTAGGTAAAGAAGACGAAGCTGAACTTTGGGCAATCACGGGGTTAATTCACGACTGGGATTACGGTTTCGACCCAGAAGGGCACCCCGAGGGGAACATCGAGAAGCTAACCGAGATGGAGTATCCAGCAAGTGTTACAGAAGCAATCCTAGCTCATAAGCCAAGACTGAGGGAACCAAGAACTACAAAGATGGCTTCAGCCCTGTTGGCAATAGACGAGCTCGCTGGTCTTCTTTTCGCTTACAACAAATTTAAGGGAGGCTACGAAAACATGAACGCCAAGAGCGTTCAGAAAAAGTTCAAAGACAAAGCTTTCGCGGCCAAAGTAAACCGAGATGATATCAAACTAGGGCTCGAAGACTTGGGAATCGAAGTACGCGAACACATCGAAAAAGTTTTATCGATCCTCACTTCCTCAAACCCTAGATTTGACGACAAGATCGCAGAGCTTAGTGCCGCTCTAGATACTTAGCGTTCAGCCCAAGATTCACACTCGCCTCTCCGTCTTTGTTTATGTAAGCACTCATCCTTGGGACCCCCGCAACCATTACCGCTTCGCCTTTCTTGACCTCCTCGGCCTGAGCAAATGGCTGACCATTGAAGCATGTAACGTCGTAAAAGTGAGCATGTTCTCCATGCTCCTCGCCTTTATATTCGTTGACAGCCACTCTCAGCTTACGGAACTTCTTTCCACTTTTCGTTTCGAGCTCTTCCATATCGGCGACAGCATGCCCAGTTAGCATCAATGTATGCTTGTTCATTTATATTAGTTAATAAATTAATTACTAACTAATGATCGCAATCAATTCTAAACGAAACTTAAGAAGGTTCTGATCTGAGAATTAACTTCAAACTAGCAATATCTTTATTCCAGCTATTACCATCGAACCATTCGAGACCAGAGAATTGTAACTTGTATATGTCTTGAGCTCGTGTTACGCCCCCAAGGTAAACATAGTTAGTTCCATGCATTTGTGCCCAAAGCAGAGCTTGGATCATCATATACATACCAAAATTACTCCTATCTAGCTCAAGATCATAAAATGGATAACAGTAATGCAAGCAGGTGCTATTCGAGTAACAGATTGCATTTCCAACAATATTAGAATCTCTAAGATAGGAGAATAACAGGTTGTAGTTGTGCTCTCGCGTTAGCAGCTCCTTAATCTTAGCAGCAGTAAACTTTTCTTCTGGGAATTTGGTCCGATAAAATTCCTTCCCCCTCTTATGCAGACTGTAGTCATAATTTTTTTTCTCTATTGGTAAGAACTCGTTTCTCATAGAAAACAGGTCGTTTTCAGTGTGTTTTCTAATGATTCGTCTATTTTCACTATTCGGAGCAAACTGAGAAACATCTACTCTTAACGACCTAGTTTGGTACATATAGCCCCGTTCCACACGCCCAAAAAGAAAGCCCTCGTTATATAGACTAGAAATATATTCTTCGTCTTTTTGCCTTGTTTGATCTAGCCTAAGCTCTTTTGTTTTGTAATACATTAAAGAACACTAACACAAAAAATATGAGCAAGGTAACGATAAATAAGCTCGAGATAACCAACGACTCTATCGATATTCCTGAATTACCTGTCGTATTCGAGTCTGCTTGCCCACTTGTCTGCAGGTTGATAAAGAAATCAGCTGCTTCTACCCCTTCTAAGAACTGAGAAAAACCCGCCTGGATATTTCTATCTTGTTCATCTTCCATAATTCTAAGTGGAAACTCCTCCTCTGCTTGCAGAGTTCTCGCGTTTATAAGATCTGAAAAAAAAGATGCATTCATTGCAAGCCCAGTATTTCCAGGGTCGCAACTTATATCTTGCAGATCTGGAATCACAAGCCCGCCCACGAGAACTCCAACTAGTTCACTAGAACCGGGGTTCGAAAACAATGGTCCCCCAGAGTCACCAAAACACATACCTACATTGTGCTCAAAAGTTATTAGAAAATTGCTTGTAATTCCACGGATACACCCCTCACCAGCTTTTTTGCTAATCAGATCTTCTGTGGCAGGTGCGTCCTTTACGCCTGCCCCATAGGCAACAATTGAAACTTCACACTTTTCTATAGGGTCTGCAATCTCAGGATAGGATTCTAATTCTATCGGCTCAGATAGCTTTGCTATAGCGACGTCTGGACCTTCTCCAGTACTTAGATCGTATTGTGGATGGAATTTTGCCCATTCTACTTCAGTAAGATCATTAGAAAATGAAAACTCGCCAGTGCCAAAGGAAAAGGAACGACCAGCATCGAAGTTTAGACAGTGGGCTGCAGTTAAAACTGTAGTTGAATCTATAAGAGTAGCAGCACAAAGCTTGTTATTATCGGAGAGTAGATAGCCTACGTAATCGTATCCAGTTTCTAATCTGCCATTGACTAAAGCACCAGATTCTTCCGGAGACAAGTCCGGAGAATTTACTAAAACTAAAGCTAAAAACAAAGAAACTCCTGCTGCGAGGATGCCAGCTACAGTTGTCGTAATCCGCGGATCAAATGCTTTTATATTCACTATTAAAGATTAACAAACTTTAAGCCACAGTTCACCGCTTTCTTAAATTTTGCTTAGATTCATGATGTCTAATCAAATATGCAAATCAATAAAATAATATTTATCTTATTCATTTCTTTTAGCCTGATTCTTCTTGTTAGTGCTTGCAGTAGGGTCTATGCGGATGATTTCTACCCAACAGGAGACGTCGAAAAGTGCTCCTTTGCGTCCACGACTGCAATCGAAATCGAGACAATTAAAAATGATGTTAAATATAACATTAACGATGTTTCTGGTGCTCGTGCAGGGTGGATCAGATCTAATACATTTAAAGATCTAGCTAGCATAACTTATCCAGATGCAAGAAGATTCCCTGGTATTGCAGATTATGTGGCAGTTCCTCCGGGAACGACTGTGAATATCGGACTAATGGTCTGGAATTATACAGGACACGATGTACATACAAATAGAATAGACTTTTTCACCTCTTATGAGGACCCCGCTCAAGGAGACCTAACCAAGCTCGGTGCTGAAGGGAGCTATCAGACTATTAGTTTCGATGATGGGCAGGGATCGCGCTCAGGGAAAGTTATTAGCCTACCCGGAGTGGGTAATTTCGGGTCGAGACAAGAAGATAAAGGGAGAATTTTTTATAGCTTCGACACTATACAGCCAGTTAAAAAAGAAGAGTACCGAGTTCTTCCTAGGCTTGAAGGCAATGATCTAGTTCTTCGGCACGAGTTGACTCTAAGGAATCAGTCAAATTACAACCTAGACAATATCGAGATAGCACAACTTGGGTTTGGGCAATATAAGGAGCAGGTATCTATTGGAAAACAAAGCAGCAAAAGTATTGTGTGGGAAGAGAATTTAGGGCGCGACTACCCTAATCCTTTGCAGATTCCTAATCTAAAAATATCTGATCCTAACTCGCATATAGAATCTAATGCAGATTACTATAACTCTCAGTCCCAGTTTAGAGATTGGTCTGCAAGAAGCACATATGTTTATAGAAATGATTCTAGCAACAAAAACTGGTATGGTATACAGCCAAGTTGGGGGCAAACGGAAAGAGATCTTGTTACTATAGAACTTATCCCATACTGGTTTGAAATCTCACATCAGGATATTAATCTAGAGCCAGAATTGACTATTGATCATCTTGTTTCGAAAGATAAGCATACTTTCTTGAAAGAAATTACTGTTATTCCGACAGACCCGATTTATTCTCAAATAATAATTAGAAATAAGGGTTTTCGCGCGAACGATATAGAAATCGGCGACCTTTTTGCGAGCAACTATATAAAAACAGAGTACCCTAACTGGGGTGGGGGAGAGCTGATAAACGAAAACACACTTATATGGAGGCGATTTGAAGGGCTAAAAACAGGTGAAGAGTGGGTACTCGAACCGAAATTTGAGCAACTCCAGGATTTAGAAAGGATCGGAAATGAGCCATACAGTTTCGAAAATGAAGCTCTTCTTATTCTAGGGGAACCTATTGCAAATTCTATTGCAACAATTAACGTGAATCCAGCCGTTGCTCAAATTCCTATAGAACCGATTGAACAAACAGACTCAGCAGAGCAAGATTCGACCAGCAGTATTCTGCCTAGGAACGTAAAAACTACAACAAATACCAATACCTTGGCAAAGACAGGGGAGAACTACCTCTTGAGTATCTCACTTAGCCTGCTAGCGCCAGTAGCTTTTCTTCTAGCTCGGCTGAAGAGAGTTCTTCATTTCTAAACATAAACACGACCTTTGTTTCGCCTTTATAGGTTTCTAGCTCGTCCCAGCTCCAACTGCCCCCAACCCAGCTGAATACCGCACTTTGGTTTGTGTTCAAGTTTACCACCCCCTTAATTCTTAGCACGTTCTCTCCTGCAATTTCAGAGATGAACTGCTCAAACCTGATCTGAGAAAACTTTCTCTCTGGTTCGATGAAAACTTCTTCTACACTCACATGATCCTCATGCTCCTTATTTTCTCTCGCAAGATTTGCATCTAATTCATCCAGCAGCCTTTGTTTCTTTGAATCCTTTTGCCCAACAATTTCTTCTATACTTACTTTCCCATCTACAGTTTTAATCTTCTTCACTCCATGGAACACTTGGTAAACGTCGTCTAGCTTATGCTCTAGATCGAGCTCTACTTTCGAGCCTTCTGCAACAGATTCGGGATATTTGTTTAGCACAACTAAATCGACATAATCTCTTTGCATATCTGCTACATAGGAAATGTCTTCGAATCCAGAAAAATTTTTCGTATCTACAACATAGACTACACTATCTACAATAACCCCTTCGACACGCCTGACTTCTCTAACAATAGGACCTGGCCAAGCGGTACCAGATGTCTCGATAATTATTCGCTTGGGGGCATAGTTGCTTGTAATTTCTTCTAACGCATCGTTGAGGCGACCAACCAGCACACAGCACAGGCATCCATTCATAATCTCTACAGGCTTGGCATGCGTTTTTTCTAAAAGCAGCTTATCGATATTCACATCGCCATACTCATTTTTTAGCCAGACAACTTCTTCCGGATTCTCTATCTGCTCGAGCAGCTTTAAAATGATAGTAGTCTTCCCACTACCTAAAAAGCCAGTAACAATATTTACAGGTGTCATTTTATTACCTCCCAATCTCTATTATCTGCAAGTACTTCTGGTTTATTTTTGCCTATAATCACCATATATTCGAACATTACTGAGTTACGCTCGTCTGCAGTTACTACAGACCAGCCATCGTCTTTGTCGATAAATACCTTGTCTGAGCCGGCAACTACCTGTGCCTCGACCGAGATAACCATTCCCTCCTCTAAGAGCTCGCCAGTTCCAGGATCTCCGTATGCGGGTACTTCTGGTTTTT
>JBMCLZ010000054.1:0-6232 GCA_048615025.1 Candidatus Dojkabacteria bacterium
ATATTCTTGCAGTTGTCTATAACCGCTGAGCGCAGAATTTCGTTTTTAAGTGCAGCGACAAAATTTAATCCACCAACTGCAAGTAGTTCTATTTTTTTCAGTTCCATCCTAGTATCTAATAATAGAAGCCTAAGCTCCTCTTTATCTTTGCGGGAAAGATACTGAAATCGCGCGTATATCTTTTCTGGTGTGTTCAGTATGAGCTGGTTATTACCTCCCAAGGTACCCCGCTTACCAAAGAGTCTTTTGCCAAGTTCCAAGCAGGAAGCAATCTGCATCGCCTTAAGTTTGCTAAGACCAAGTATACCTTGCAGTTTCCTATAACTCTGTAATGTAGCCAACTCACTCAGTCCATAATCGCTAATAACCCTGGCAGACATATCCATTACAGATTCTTTTTTAGTTCCAGAACCTAAAACAACAGCAAGTAATTCGCTATTGCTCAGGCTAGTCACTCCAGAGTGTTCCAGTTTTTCTCGGGGAAGTATATTCAAGCTCATTAAGCGATTCTACGCCGTAAACATAAAAACAATCTAAAGAAGTACTAAATTTCTAATTAACCCGTTCCAACATCTTGCCAAATTCGCTCTTGTAGAACACAAGCCCCCAGCGAGCCATATTCTGTTTAATTATTCCATCGAGATATTGCTCTCCAGAAAATGCATGTTCACTAATTTCTCTAAGTAGGTTAACTCCAACTTCCCCGATCTGCGAGATGACTTGATCTGTCTTCCCCACCAGCCAAAACTGGTCTGTCACAAGTCCAGAGACCATAGATTTTGAGCTTAGCAAAGTGCGAATGTCTGTATCTGAGAAAAAACTGTAGGTAGGTTGCCCGTTATAGTTGTAATGCACAGGGTGAGAGTGCACATTAAACAAAAAACCAATTTCAGTTTGCTTGCGAATGTCGTTCGAACTAACTGGGGATTTGCTGATCTGTTCTCCATCTAAGTAAACAAGCCTTTGGTAACTCTTAGATCTTGGCACGAGAGAATACTTAACTTGCAAAGTGTGATTCGCATTTACAGAGTGCTTCTCTCCTCTTAGAGGGGTTGTGAGGAAGGTTTTCCCCTCAAGATAGAAGAAAGAAGTTTCGTACTCGTGATCATCTATGCCAGTAAGGTAGTGCAATTTTTGAACTCCTTCCCAGCCAGCCTTATCCAAGTCAATTCGTTTTGGCCAAGCAGACAGGGGAGGAAACCTTTCTGCCTCGCGCCATTTGCGTAAGAAATGGAAAAATTCTCCATAATACATAATTTACTATAGCCAAATTAGTAATACTTTTCGACCTTAATATTTTCTGTTAGAAGATTCTCAGACAGTAAAAATGTGCTGACTTCTTCGATCATTTTTCCGTTTCCACAAAGATAATAGTGGTTTCCCGCATTAAACCCTTCGTCTATCCCGGCATTTACACGACCAAAGGCATAATCGTGGGACAAACCCCCTAAATGTTCATTAGTCTCTTGAGACAAATATATTTTGTATGAAAATCGCCCTGCCGAAGATTTTTCTAGTGTATCTAGTTTCTCTTTCAGGTAAATATCTTTCTCGCAGCGTAGCCCCCACATAAGTTCCACTAACTCAATTGTTTTTTTTTGCAAAAGCTGGTTGATCATCGGCAAGTATGGTGCTACCCCAGTGCCTGTAGCTATAAATATGCTTTTTCCACTCGGCGCGTTGTTTTGGTCCACCAAAAAAGTTCCCATTGGACCGAGTATCTCGACTGTGGTTTCTGGTTGTAAGTCTCTAAAGAAGTTCGATCCAGGACCAGCAGGCGAAATGTCTACAATGACTTCTATGTAAGGGTGCCCCCTGAATTTTCGCCCTGGGTCTGAGCTAATACTGTAAGATCTGCGCACCTTCCTTCCAGATATATCTCTGAGCAAAAATGAAATATATTGCCCTGGGGCAAAGGAGAATTGCAACAAAGATTCTGGAGACTCTATCACAAAGCCAGCTTGGATCACTTTTTCTGTAAGCTGCTTGGATCTGACTATTTTTGCTTTATACTTAGCTATGGACACAAAAAGTAGGGCTAAATTAATAATTCTAATTTTATCAGCATTGTATCTTTTCAGCCCAATAGATTTGATCCCAGAGATTTTTGTCGGTCCTTTGGGGCTCATAGACGACGTAGGTCTGCTAATGACGGTTGCGGGTTATTATATTTACGATCAGGTGAAGAAAAAGGAGCCATCCAAAAACTGATAATCTCTCCCTGCAGATCGCTTTTTACCAGCAAGCTGAACTTCTAGTAGTTCAATCTCGCCATCTTTGCATACTAAACTGAGTATTTTTTTTGATTTATCCCATATAATCTTGCCTGCAGGGGCGGTATGATTGCGAGTCAATCTTGCCTTATAGATTATAAGTTCTGTTTCTTTGCTGTTTCTTTTTACTCTTAACCATGCGCCGCTCGCGGCAAATGCGCGTACTTTGTTTAGTAGTTGTTCTGTAGTTTCTGCTGTTGGGTTGAGTTCCCTTTTTCCCCTAGAAAGATCAGTAGAATAGCAGTAACTCACCTTTCTTCCCAATTTTTTTGATAGCACTTCCTGTGGAATTGGATCAAGCTTGCCCTCCAATAACTTAGGAAGAGTCTGCTCGAGTAGTTCTGCTCCCTTCTCTGAAAGTCTCTCGCGCAAAATAGGGGCATCATCTTCTGGGAGAATTTGTTCCGCGCGTTCGGCTAAGACGGCCCCATCGTCTAGGCCAGGAGTCATTTGTAATAAAGAAACCCCAGTTTCCTTGTCCCCACATAGTATGGCCATTTCCACGGGGACAGCTCCGCGATGCTTCGGTAAAAGAGACCCATGTAGATTGACCGCACCTAATTTAGGTATATCCAGAAGTTTTGTAGGGATCATTTGTCCGTACGCACAGACAAATATGAGCTCAGGATTATATTCCAGTATTTCGTCAACATGATCTTTTATCTTTTCAGGCTGGAGAATCTTAATATTTTTTACTTCTGCTATACTCTTAAGCCCTGTTTTAACGTCTGGTGAAGTGAGTTGCTTGCTTCTTCCAGCGGGCCTGTCGGGCTGGGTAATTATTAGCGGTACTGAATATTCACTAGGGTTATTGCCCTTACCTGAGTTTTGTATGAGTAACTTAAAGCTTGGTATAGCGAACTTATCAGTTCCAATCAGAATTATCTTCATCGGTTTAACAGCTGTGGTATAATATAATAGTTAAATAAATAAGTATATATAGAGCTATATCATGAAAGTTTTTTATCTTGCATCAAATTCTCTCTATTCTAGCGAAAAGAGAGAAATTTACCAAAAGACAATCAATTATTTACAATTTAAGGTTGGCAAAAAAAACCTGAAAACTATTTCCCGCGCGGGAGAGCTAAAAAACAACAAGGAGGAAATCGTTAAAGCGTTGCGCAAAGGAGACAAAGAGTTAAAAGAGTCTGACGTTGCAATTATCGATGGGACTTTGTCTACGAGTGAAATTGGGTTTGCGCTTTCTAAAGCCATTTCAGAGAAGAAGCCAGTTTTACTGCTAGAGCAAAATGGTATTTCAGAAAAAGACAAATTGAGTTTTGGCTTGGTAGAAGCTGGGAACTATCGCCAGGTTACTAAAGCTCAGTATAGGTCTATCGAAGAGGTAACAAAACATATCGACAGTTTCCTAGAAGACGCCAAAGGGAAAATAGACACAAAATTTATTCTCATCTTACCCCCTGAGATCGACCGTTACCTGAACTGGGCTGCAGAGCTTAGAAGGATGCATAAGGCCCAAGTAGTAAGACGCGCAATCGAACAGGTAATGCAAAAGGATCGTGACTGGAAAGACTTCCTCCGCCAAAACTAAGCGCGAGAGCATATACACTGTAGTCAGCAGGATCCCGTCAGGCAGAGTGGTCACGTATGGTCAGATTGCGGCGAGTATAGGAAGCCCTCGTTCTGCTAGGCACGTTGGTAATGCGCTTAGGCTACTAGGATTGGGTGAACGCAAAATTCCTTGGTGGCGCGTTGTAAACCGTAATGGAGAGCTTTCGATTAACCAGAATCAAGCCGACGCAGAAAAAGAGGTGCAAAAAGCCAACCTAGAAGCAGAAGGTGTAGATTTCGTCTCGTTATACAAATTAGATCTAGGTAGGTACCAAATAGAACTATAAGATGCCTTTGTACCAATTTATTTCTGGGTTTAGGGTTATTAGATCTATCCTCCATCTGTCTTCGTATTCTCTAGCACCAGCCAGTTTTAACCAGAGTTTAGCTAGTACGATTAAGCGATGCTGTTTTTTAGCACTTAAAAGTTGCGAAGGATGGATATAGCTACTGGAAATGGAACGAACCTCGACAAAGACAAACTGGTTTTCTTCTAAAGCCACGATGTCTATTTCTCCAACCCTGCTAATGTGACGGTTGCGTTCTACAATCTGCAATCCTTGTTCTTGTAGATATTCACATGCAAGCTGCTCACAATCTAAGCCAATATTTTTCTTAGTCTGGTCTCTTATCTTGTTGCTGCTCATAGTTGAGGTTAATCGGTAAATCTAAAAGAAAATTAAAAACATGTTAAAATCTCTGTTAATGGTAGAACCAGAGAGTGAGCCAAAAGCCCCATTTATTCTTCGACTTGGAGGTTCGGCAATTTCGCATAGCAATAAGCGTATAGATTTCGATTTTCTGCGGGAATTTCGTGATCTTCTTCAAGAACAGGTTCTTCTGGGGCGCAGGTTCGCTGTGATCACTGGTGGAGGGCAAAACTACAGAGAGTTGAGGGATCTTATGCGAGAAAAGGGTGGAGTCGAGAGTGAAGAAGACCTCCATTGGCTAGGGGCGGCGGTCAATACTGTAAATGCATACATGGTTAGATCGTTTCTAGGAGACGAGCTTGCAGAAAGTAGAGTTTGGAAGTTCGACGATGTCGATCGCCTAGCACAACTGCAATACGAAAAGCCAATTGTTGTAGCAGGTGGGTTTCTTGCAGGGAGAAGCTCAGATTGGTGCGCCTTACAAGTTGCAAAAGCTGTGGGTGCAACTAAAGTTTTCGATCTGAAAAATATCGATGGTGTATACGAAGAAGACCCAAAACAGAATCAAAATGCAAAATATTTCCCGCATTTAAGTTGGACGAAATATCTTAAGATTATCGGAGACCCAGAAGGTCATGAACCGGGCGGGCATTTCCCTGTAGATCCCGTTGCAGCGAAGGAATCTGATTCCTTAGGAGTTTCCTATTATGTGTTAAAAGCAAACGATTTTGCGAACCTAGAGCAGGCCTTTAACGGAGAAAAATTTCGCGGCACGATTATCTCCTAATTTCTGCTAGAATATTACATGGGAAATGGATTATTCGTATTTATAAATATTCTACTCTACATTGCGCTTGTAACCATTATCGATGGGTTACAACCAGGTTCACTGGGCTTAGCGACAGCACTAATAGCAGGTGGTATACTGTTTGCAATCGCAGCAGTAGTTGTCGAACCAATTTTAAGTTTTTTCAAGTTCCCACTAAATTTCTGGGGGCTTTTGGTTGTAGGCTTTATCTTAAACCTGGTGCTATTTATAGTATTTGCCACAGGGCTTTTACCTCCGATATTAACAATCGAGCAAGGTTCGCTTGGTTCAGGATTCGACCCTCTCCCTCTTCCGGTACTAGAAATAGATAGCGAATTGCTTATGGCAACCTTGAGTGCTCTCATTGCAACGTTGTTCCAAATTTTGCTCAGGCGCCTCGGAAACTAGTATAATCAGTTATATGGAAATATTATTTTGGATACAAGCTGTATTAGGAGTTGCAATAGTTGTAGCAATTTTGCTTCAAAGAGGAACCTCAGGTCTAGGTACAGTTTTCGGTGGCGGTGTTAGCGATAGCTTCCGTACTAAAAGAGGATTCGAGGCCTTTGTCTACAATCTCACAATTTTTTTGGTGGTGATGTTTGTGGCAAATGCATTAGCAATTGCTATCACTGGGGCAAATTAGTTTTAGTTCAACTAAACACACCATGTTAGAGAGCATACGTGAAAACTTCTGGGATTATCCCGAACAGTTGTTTTTTGCACCGAATTCTCTTTTTAGAGAATTACAAGCCCTCTACCTAGGAGCCAGACCAATATCACATTTCATCTCTATTAGTCTTGTTATCTTATTCATTTCAGGGCTTTTGCTTACAGACTTACAGGCCGTACTCAGCTTTAACCGAACTACATTTATCGAAGGGGTTGTTGTTGGAACCCAGGCAAATGGAGACCCTCAGAGACCAGAA
>JBMCLZ010000055.1:0-6126 GCA_048615025.1 Candidatus Dojkabacteria bacterium
ATTTAGCAGATATTTCGGTACTATATATATTTTAAGTACCGAAAAAATGAGACAAAACAATAGTAATAGATATTCACGTGGAAATAATTTTAAAGGCAACCGAAAAGGTGGCTACAGAGGTAATCGCGGGCGTAGCAACGGACGTGGAAAAGCCGCGAAAAGGCTGGATCCAAAGCTGTTCCAGAGTAAGGTAGAAGGGTCTAAGCAAAACGACAATCCAGAAAACGAGTACGTAGGAATTGAGTTCAGTACTTTTGGGCTAGGAGAAGTGATAGCTAAAAACCTAGAGCACAAAGGATACAAAACTACGACAGAGATTCAACAGCTAGCAATCCCTAAAATCAAACAAGGAAAAAACATCCTTGGAATTTCAGAAACAGGGTCGGGAAAGACAGCGAGCTTCTTAGTCCCACTCCTAGATAAAGTTCTAGCTAGTGCCGAACAAAAGCTGATTATAGTTGCTCCTACTAGAGAGCTAGCTAGCCAGATCAAGTACGAAGCAGATTCGTTGCTAAGAGGCAGTAAATTACAGACTGTGCTCGTAGTTGGTGGCGAAAGTATGTATAAGCAAAGCTCTCTCATCCGTAAAGGAAGCGACGTAATAATTGGTACTCCAGGAAGGCTTGTCGACCTTATGAAGCAGAAAATCCTAGATTTAAGCTCAACCAACAACATCGTAATCGACGAAGTCGACAGAATGATGGATATGGGATTCATTAAAGACATTAGGCATATTTACCATGCAACCAGAGAAGAGAAGCAGGCTCTATTCTTCTCAGCAACGAGTAATAAAAAAATTGAGCAGACTGTAAGCGGGCTTGCAGGAGAGTTCGAAACGATTCGCCTTGCTACAAACATCGCTAAGGCGAGTGTTGAGCAAAGCATTGTTTACTTCAGCGAAAATACAGACAAAATAGAGCTACTTATCGAAATTCTAGACAAAGAAGAATTAGAAAAGGTAATTATCTTTGTCGAAACTAAGCACTATGCAGATAAAATCAATAAGATTTTGTTTAAGAAGAATTACAAGGTCGATACGATTCATGGTAATAAGAGCCAGAACTACAGGAAGAGGGCTATTAGAAACTTTAGAAACTCTACTGTAAATATTTTAGTAGCAACGAATGTTGCAGCTCGCGGGATAGATATCGACGATGTCACACACGTGATTAACCTAGACGAGCCTACAGACTACGAGGAATATATCCACAGAATCGGACGTACCGGTAGGAATGGACGGACTGGAAAAGCAATTACATTCGTAAAAAGGGGCTAGTTAAAGCCCCTTTAAAATAGTTTTTCTTAGCTGATTACACTACCAATACTCTATTGCCGACATTCTTCAGCTCTCTTAAAAGCTGAGAAGAGCCTTGTGGAACTCTGATTTCTAAAACAATGCCCCCACTTTGGTCTTTGTCGCTTTCTGCTAGCTCGTACCAGCCAGATCTTGCTTCTATTCTAGCCTGATCACTAAGCTGAACAAGGATATCGCTCCAAATAAGGTCTAGCTTATTGAAGACACCAGTCCTCTTCTTGTAGTTTCTATACTCTTCTTTTTTGATCTTATAATGTCCCATAGTATTTCCTTAAAAAGCAATGTGTTATTGTAAGTGTTTTGCAAGATGTCTGAAAAGAGGCGATAAAAAGATATATCTGTTACTATATACCCTTTGATAGCCTTATATGCTAGAATGTTTGGATAGAGTATTATCGTCGGGGTACGCCGACATCTAGGAAAATATGAAAGAGATTATTAACTGGTTAAAGAAAATTGATATAAGTGAAAAAGAATCACTGATTTACATCAAACTTATAGAGATAGGTCCAAGCACCGTTTCTACAATTTCTAAAAGGACTGGGATACCTAGGACCACAGTTTACGAAAACTGCGACAAGTTAATCAGAAGAGGAGTTATTGCAAAGACTGTTAGTGGTGGTCGCGAACTGCTTGAAGCTGAGTCAACTGCTAAATTACTTAGCCTAATTGAAGCTGAAAAAGTTAAAGCAAACACAAAGTTGTATGAGTTGGATGAAATTGCGACTGAAGGTAAGGAAGTACTTACGAGAATCAAGAACATTGAAAAAAAACAGCAATCCGGCTCTGATGACATCAATGTAGGTATAAGAAAATACGAAGGAAAGCAAGGTGCAATCTTGGTATACACCGAAGCATTCAGCTCGCCATTCTTAAGAACCTACGTTAACCTAGCAGAAACTGCCAGAGTATTCCCTGAAAACGGAGAAATCTTCGCAAAGATCCAAAATCAGATGCCAAAAAATCACGTTAAAGAAATCGTCGATGATACCCCAGCATCAGTGAAAAGGGCAACAACTTTTTCGGAGGAGTACAATTTCTCTTTCAAAGCTAGCAACATACCAAAGAACCTAAACTCTTTGAATGTGCTGATTTATGAAGGCAAAGTTGCAATGGTTAACTTCAAAAACGAGATTGTTGTAACAATGATTCAAAACAATGATTATTACGAAAACAGCGTTGCAATATTTGAATACCTGTGGGAAACACTTTAATAGCTTAGTTGTATCACTTCGTAGAGGGGAATCTCAAGCTCAGGACTACCTTTGTAATCTACACCAGTAATCTGTTGGGTTTTAAGTATAGAACTATCTATAGAGCCCAAGACAAGAGGAGAACTACTAGAAGCTGATATTTCGTGAACAGTAAGCTTCCTGAACCCAACCTCCTTTGCCAAATTTTCTAGGTAATCTGATTCCCAACAGGTGTCATAAAACTCGAACAAATCTCCATTGTTCGTCAAGATACTATTCGGAAACATTTCACCACTTCTATATACGCCAGATTTTGGAAGCCCATGATTATAATGACGAAATACCTGACCTTTGTCTCTGAAGAAGCTTTTTGGTGATAAAGAAAGTAAATATAGACTTGCCCCCTGAGCAAGATACGCCGCTGTATTAGCAAACATACGTTTCAGCTCTTCGACGTCTGATATAACCGGATGAACAAATGTTGCAATAGCTAACTCATACTTTGAGGTCACTCCACTAACAACTTTATCCTTATCAATGAACCCAAAATTTATGTTTGGGATATTTGCATATGATTTGTTACTCTTCTCTATCCAGTCTTGCCTTATGTCAACACCATAAACCTCCCTTGCCCCAGCTTGTAGAATCCTAAGGGAACTATCCCCGAGATAACTTCCTACATCTAAAACTTTCTTGTCATTTACTTTTGCTATGCCATGAAGTAGCACGTCGATTGCCAAAAAATTACTTGAGGGAAGTTGTTGGGATATTCTCCTATATATTTCTGACACCTCTTTCTCCCAGTCCCCTTTCTGTTTTTTTTCCATTTTTCTATTTTGAATTTTAGCTCCCCTAATCTGGGTGGAAGGTCATGGGGAGGCGTTCGACTGAGTAGCGCGATTCTTTTGCCTTTTGGTTTATTATATCCGCACTGCGAACTGTGAAATCCCCGTACTTCCGATTAATTATATCAATTGCAGAGTCAATTCTCGAGCGTTTCTCGATATCTATTTCTAAATCTTCACCATAAAGATGCGGCACTTCGAACTGGTCTTCCTGCACAAGCTCTCCCACCCCAACCGCAAGCAGCCTTACCCTGAAACTATAGTCATATAGCTCGTTAAATAACTCCAAACCAGTCTGGTAGAGATAAAACCCATTGTTTGTTGTAAAAGGGAGCTTTTTAGATATCTTATGCGAAGGGGTATAGCCCCAACCATAGGTTTGCTCGCGCTCAGGCCGTAAATATAGTTGCAAATAACCTGCTTTTTGCCCGTGTTTGCGTAGTCTTTTAGCGAGCTTTTCTAGAAGTTTGCGCATCAGCGAGAGTAGCTCTTGTTGGTCGTTAGTTGACTGCGAGAGGGTATGTGCATGTTGCATCGACTTCTGTGGTTTTGAATTGCGCGTAGCAGAAACATATTCGTAGTATTCTCCGTTTGCAAGACGCTTTAAGGCGTAGGCATATGATCCTATCTGCTGATAAAGCATTTCTATTGTGAGCTCGCGAATCTTTTTTGTAGAGTCGATACCAAGGGCATGGAGCTTTGGTACGCTGCGCTTCCCTATCCCCCAGATATCTTCTAAGGCTAACGAATCTAAATACTCTAAGCGCTTATCCCAAGGAATTACCGTGAGTCCATCTGGTTTTTGGTAGTCAGAGCCCACCTTTGCAAGTAGTTTGTTTGGGCCAAAGCCGATCGAACATTTTAGTGCTGGGTGAATTTCCCGAGTGATTGCTTGCTTAATTTCTTTTGCAAGTGATTCAAAATCGTACTCGCGGAACTTATAGTAACCCGTAAGATCTAAGAAGAATTCATCAATCGAATAAATCTCTACATCTGGGCTGTAGCGCGAAACAATTTTATATAGCTCTTGGTTGATTTGATAGTACTTTAAGTGGTCGCTCTTCACAGCAACGAGCTCTGGACAAACCTGCTTAGCTTCGTAGAGACGGGAAAATGTTTTTACCCCTTTATCTTTAGCCTCGTAAGATCTAGCAAGAATAGCAGCTCCTGCGTAGTTTAGAGTGGGAACAACCGCAACAGGTTTGCCCACTAAGTTAGGGTTCGCTGCTTGCTCGACAGAAGCAAAATAAGCGTTCATATCTATGTGGCAAATAACCCTACCCGAATATTGACCGAACATAATATTTTGTTATAACATAAATCATGAACAAATACGAAACCAATACCGAAAGTACACCAATTGCTGTAAATGCTAGTTATTATCCGAGCCGTCCTCCACTGTTACGATACATCGAATTATTTGGGCAGGTGCATCAAGTAAATAATTCACAATTTGCACACGCGATAAGACGCGGGCGCGAAAAAGTCTATATTTTTAGTGTGCTGGTGGGAGCGAATAACTACCGTTTACGCTTCGAAACCGACACGCTAAAATGGTACTTAGAATCATGAGAAAACTACTACTATTTTTAACTCTGCTATTTACTCTCGGGCTAGGTGGTGTTGCGCAAGTAGATGCGGAAGGAATTCCTGTCTACCGTTTTTGGAGCGAGTCTAAGCGTGGGCACTTCTACACTATTTCAGAAGCGGAAAAAGATAATGTTGAGCGTAGAGATCGCTCGTGGAGACTAGAAACAATCGGCTTTTTCGCAGAACCCACAAGCAATTGCACAGGGTTAAACCAAGTATACAGGTTCTGGAGTAGTCGCTACCAAAAGCATTTCTACACCATCTCAGAAGAAGAGCGAGACTACGTCATAACCAACAACCCAAACTGGCAGTATGAGTTAGCAGCATTTTGTGCAAGCAAAAGTAACAAAAGTGGATACGTGCCTGTATATCGTTTTTGGTCTGAGCGCTATCGCGGGCATTTTTACACAACCAGCACCTGGGAAAAGAATCATCTTATTACGAACAACCCTAATTGGAAGTACGAACAAGTAGCATTTTATTTAGACGACGGAAGCCATTACTACACCCCTTCCCAAGTAAGCCAAAGCTGCCCTGCAGCAACGAGAAACTGCGTCCCTTGCACGAGTAGCGACCATCGCTGCCGCATAGAGCCTGGGAATTCAACAGGTTTTTTGGGGTGGTCTTGCCAAAATAACAACCCAGGGAATATCTTATACTCCTCTTACAGAGCAAATATTATTACTAACAATGGTGGGCAAGCCCCCTGCGGTACAAGAAGCTCCAGCACTCACACCTATATGGTTTTTCAAAGCTACACTGCAGGCATAGATGCGCTCAAGGCCTACCTTAGAGGGATAGCTAACGGCGAGCATGCAGCCTATGGTAGTTGCGGCAACTGCTCGCTTACAAGCTTTTTCCAAACTTATTCTGGAAGCAGTGGCATTACCTATGCGAATAACATTGGCAGCTGGATCGGAGTCGACCCAAACACAACTAACCTCACTTGGGTAGTAGACAATAAACTAGACGAATTCGCGCTCGCAATACGACGACAGGAAGGCTGGTTCGAGCAGTAAACCATTTTTCGTCGAATTTTTTAGATTTTTCGTCGAAAATTTGCAAATTTGCGTCGAATTGGACCAGTTTGCTCAGACAGCGTAAATTAAGGTAATATTTTTTGTGCAGAAGGAAGAGCAAGGCAAAATCAATACAGAACTAGAAATCACCAACACGCATGGAG
>JBMCLZ010000056.1:0-6108 GCA_048615025.1 Candidatus Dojkabacteria bacterium
TGATCATTACTTCTGGCTTAAATAATCGCCCTGCACCACTGTTGGCTTTAGCAATTAGTGCTTTTAGCAATGCTTCTGTTAGCTTGTAGCTTGCGATAACACCTTGTTTGAGCGGTCGCCTCGCCACAATATTTTCTGGTACTTTCCCCAACATCTCTTTTGCTTCATCACCAATAGCAAGTACCTTTTTTTCTGTTAGTGATACTGCTACCACCGTAGGCTCTGAAAGCACAACCCCGCGACCTTTGACCATCACGATCGAGTTTGCTGTACCTAAATCAATTGCAATTTTACGTGCCATCGCTATAATTATCGCATGGGTAGAGAAAATGACGAAGCTGAAACTGGTCTCGATAAAGACAAACTAAAAGAAATAAGAAAGATCACCCTGAGAAGCAACATCTTAATTGCCATGCTGGTTCTTGCGATCGCAGTATTTATTGGTGGTGCAAGTGTTGCTGCAATTTTAATCGCAAGAGGAGAAAACAGAAGTGATTCAGGGCTGAGTCAAACAGGAAGTATCAGGATTAATACAGAAATTAATAGGTTGCAGATTAAGTTAGATGGGGAATTCATCTCCAAAGCTAACGACGATCTGATCCCTAACCTCGAACCAGGCACATACGAACTAGAGGTCACTAGCCCAAACTATAGTATTTGGCAGAAGAGTGTCGAAGTCAGGCGAGGGCTCGTCACAGACGTTTTCCCGCAATTGATCCCAGAAGAGATTACACCCGAAATCTTTTCTAGCCTGCCTGTTAGCCAAACCACCTTCGACTACAAGGGGGAATACATGTATTACGTTGTTTCCGAGGCAGCTCGCGGAAGGGATAACGGTATTTGGCGGCAGAGAATTAGCGAAAGCAGTGGTTTCGACTTCTTTGGTAGGAATGAACCTGTAAAGCTTGCGAATATTGGCAACGAGATCGCATCTAGCTTAGACGAGGGTAACTTAAGATTATTACCCAGCCCAGATAATAGCCGGCTGCTGCTTCAGTTAGGTGAACGTTACCATCTGCTAGATGCAACAAGAACCAACGATATGAGCGAAAAAGAGCCTCTTTCTCTTTCAATAAATGTTCCATTCGATTCTCTTAGCTGGGGTGTGGACGATGAAAACCTAATTGTAGTTAATCAAAACATACTAAGTAGTTATAATATCAATGAAGATACACTCTCACTTATCGGCATTAGTGAGCCAGGAACTGATCCAGTCTATGCTGTATCTGAAACGATCATCTACTATTATAATGCTAATCTAGACCAGCTAGAAGCCTTCAGCGAGAATGGTAGCGTATTAGTAGAGTTCGTAAATGGCGAGATTAACCTTCCGATTAGTGCTTTGCATACTAGCAGAGAGGACAATAACCTCTTATATTATAAATCAGAGGCACAGTTTTATTTTGCAGATTTGGATTCTAGTTACCAGATAGAACTCGAAGAAATGGTCTCGTTAGAGCAAGTGAGTAATACTGGCTTAGGAGCCTTGGGAAAAGACAAAAATGGGAACTTTATCGTAATTAGGATGAGTGAGTTGCCAGCACTCAGGACCTACAACAAGCAAATTAATCTTATCGATCTGCCGCAGCCAGAAGACGTAGTAAGGCAGATCAGGTTTAGCTCTCTTGGCAGGCATCTGCTTATAAAAGACGAGCTTGGGAGCCTCTATATTGCAGATAGAAACGGTGAAAATCTTCGGATAATAGACGAGACAGAAGGAGTTATCAATGGAAGTTTTGCTACAAACGAGTCTGATCTAAGGATATTTGCCGTGATTAATGGCAATGCGCTTCAGGACGATGTCACTCAAAATCTTATATACGAGATACCACTTAGGGATCAATAACTAATCGCTTAACTTTCCCATAAACTACTGCAAACACAAGATAGTATATCGCTGCTGCTGCTAAAGCAGCCCCCCACTCTTCTATTCCTATAGCTGAAATATCGAAGAAACTGCCAATAGGACGGATGTACATCGCTCCAAAAAATATGACTAACATCGAAAAAACTACAATAACAGTCTTTTTGTCGCGCTTAAACTTTAATGGGTTAAATGAGTCAGCTGCAATTATAAGATAGTTGATAACAGCCAAGATAAACACAAACGCCAGTATAACAGTCCTTGCAAAGTTCGCATCCTCTACAGCAGCACTAGAGAACCCTTCTGGAGAGTAGATTATCGACAAGAATATCCCTAGTGTACCAGCAACCCCCCCCCCGAGTGCAGAAAACACCAGCAGCTCTCGCATAAACTTCCTCCCTGAAATTTTTTCCCCAGAATCAGACAAAAATGCAATTATAGGGAGATTAGCATTAATAAATGAAAGAAAAACGAGACTTCTGGTCGTGAACGGGAATGCAAGATTCAGCAACAAGCTGAACACAATAAGAAAAATCGTATAAAAATTCTTTACTGTTAGGAGTTTGGCAGCATTAAGGGTATTATGCAAAATATCACGCCCTTCTTGGATCACTAAGAGCAGTCTGCGGAAATCGTTATCGAGCAGGATAATGTCTGCGATGCTTCTTGTAACATTCGCCCCCTCGTTCATAGACACGCCCAGATCTGCCTGCTTTATCGCCAAAGCGTCGTTTACCCCGTCTCCTATCATTCCTACTTTCTTCCCCTTAGACTGAAACGCCTTAATGATTTCTACTTTTTGTTCTGGGCTAACCTCGACAAAAATGTCGTGCCCTAAGATTGCTTGCTCGTGCTCAATCTTCGAGTCTATTGCAGAAAGTTCTTTTCCGCTAATAGGCTTATTTAGCTCTTCTATTCCAAGTCTCTTAACGATAGCGATAACTGTCTCTTTGGAATCACCCGAAATTACAACAGGGGCAACACCTTTAGCGACGAACTCGTTTAGAATCTCCTTCACCCCTGTGCGAAGCTCGTCTTTAATCGAAATTAGTCCAAGTGGAGAAATTTTTTTGTTCACTTCCCTACTAGAACCTAGCTCTCTAGCAGCAAATGCCACCACCCTTCTCCCTTTGCTGGTGTATTTTTCGGAACTTTCTAAAAGTGAACTGTCGCCAGTAAGCTCTGAAATTTTGGCTACACTCCCTAAAAAAATCTCTGCCTGCTGGTATTTGATTGCGCTATACTTGCTTTGCGAAGTAAAAGGCGTCTGATCTAAGACCTTTACTATTTCCTTGGTGCTTGCAGAACCGACCTCTGCGGCAGAACCAGCCCCTGCACTGGATTTTTCGAAATATTTCCTAAGGGCTTCGATCGTGCGATTCTGTTCTACAGAATCGCTAGGAAACCTTTCTACTAGATCCCAAAATTTTCTATCTTCATTTATAATTGCAACCTCTTCTACCATCAAAGAGTTCTTCGTAAGGGTACCGGTTTTATCCATGCACAAGACATCTAAATCTGACACCACCTCGATAGTGCTTGTGTTTTGAACCAAAAGCTTCTTGCGATACATTCTATATGCACCAATTACGAATGCTAATGTGACAGTAAGAATAGTCCCTTGCGGGATCATACCGCTAATAACTGGCACAACGGTTAGCGTTATTTCTGAATTGGAAAGCCCCCAGACTCGGTTGCCCATCACAACCAAAAATGCGACTATTATGAGTGCTGCGTATGTGAGTATATTTACGAGCTGCACAACTTTTTGCTCTAATGGAGAAAACTCATTCTTATATTTTCTTGCTTGCTCAGTCACCTTATTTACGTGTCCTTCTCTGCCCACGCGAGTTGTTTTCATCCACCCTTTCCCAGAGACTACGAAGCTCCCAGAGGTTAACTCTTCTCCTTTTTTCTTCGATACATAGTCCGACTCTCCGGTTAAAGCAGATTCATCTAAGAGTAAATGCTCGCTAAACAAGACCTCGCCATCGACATACACAAACTGCCCAGAGATAAGCTCTACCAGCTCGTCCTGTACAATATTGCTCGGAAATACCTCTAGGTTCTCCCCTGCACGCCTTACCGTTATTGGTTCTTGGTTTACTAAACTGATTCTCTCCAGAGACCTTCGTGCGGAATATTCTTTAATAATATTGCCCAGTAAGTTTATTCCCATCACCACAGAAATAAATAGAGACTCTACAACTTCCCCATAGACTAGGAGAAATACGACAGCTACTGCAATCGTGAAGTAGAATGGATTAAGAACATTATCCTTCACGATTGCGGGGAAACTCTTGGTTGCAGGTTTAGCTTCTTCGTTCACTAAACCTTTGTCTACCTTCTCTTCTACTTGCTGCTCTGAGAGACCTCGGTTGTTCTTTAGAAAATTTTGTTCGTCCACTAGGCAATTATACCTCTTTAGCTGAGGCCATATTGAGGCTATATTTAGAGGCTAGCATACCCCCGATTCCCCAGACGAGGATCGCTAAAGTTAAGATAGAGTTAAGAAACCAACCCAGTATTGGAATCACACCCAGAATAATTCCTAGAAGTCCTAATAATACTGTTCCTAAAACTAGAGGGAGCAATCTTCCAGTCCTTTCTTTTCCTAAAGCTTTAAGCGTCAGCCTGCCAATGGTGTAGTTCACATAAATGTGAGCAAGTACGTAAGACAACCCAGCTAGAATGAATAACAGCCAGAGTAGTGGCCACCCAACAACTGAGACCAGCAAGATAAGCCCTACAAAAGGTGCAGCGATTATGGTAATTAGTCCATAAATCAAACTTCTAGGGGTTGATTCTTCCATACTTACGATTACTCTTTCAGAGAAAACGGGGAAAACACGCAACACAAAGTAGCCGGAAATTATTGCCCCAACAAGCATTATCAGCTGGAAAGTTAGTCCGAATAATAGAAAAGCTAAGCTTAATTCACTGTCTGAACTTCCAATTATGTTGAATTCGTAGGCAGAATCGATGTCAGCGATATTATTAGGCAGATCAGAAACTGCGACTGAGCTGTCGATGTTGTTTCCTACTAATCTGCTTTCACCGAGTATTAGCGTTTCTTCAGAAACTTGTCCTTCACCGACATATGCTATTAAATCTCCGTTTATGCTTTCACTATCTACTACAAGCGTACCAACAAACGCTCTGACATCGTCTGCGACTATTGCTCCAACCCGCGCTACCCCGGTAAAAAGAGATAAATCACCCCCTATTCTCCCATTAGCTTCGTATCTGCCAGCTGCAACAAGTACATTCCCAGAAACATTTCCATTTTGCACCAGCTCTGCGGAAACTACTACTAGATCTCCCAACACTTCTCCATTAATTTCTACCGTTTGCGCGGCAATATATAGGTCTCCATCGATGTCTGCATTTACAGTAACATCCTCTGCGGAAATGTACTGATCCCCAGGTCTGTAGTCATTTACTTCTACAACTTCGCCTTCTATATATTTTTCGTACTCTTCTTCTGGAAGCATAACATCTCGCAAACGCTGTCCTGGTTGCGCCTCCGCTACCCCAGCACTAATGCCAAATGTGATCGCACTAAAGAAAAGCATTCCAAAGAATGCGAGTAATGCGAGTTTTGTTTTATCTAACCAATTAAACTCCTGGGATTTGTCCACAAAAATGATCTTTGTAGAAATTATAGTATAGAATAACATATGCGCAGAATAGACGGGACTCTTTATCGTAACATTATTAAACCCATCCTTTTTCGATTTGATCCTGAGGACATACACGACTTTTTTACTATAGTTGGCAAAACTTTTGGCTCTAGCAGATATTCTCGATTCTTAATAAAAAAGCTCTGGGATTACGACGAAGTATTTTTGAATCAAAATATACATGGGAAAACTTTCCTAAACCCAGTAGGTCTCTCTGCTGGTTTCGATAAAGACGGTAAACTTGTAGGGATTCTACCCGCAGTTGGATTTGCACACGCTGAGTTTGGTTCCGTAACGTGGGAGAGCTATGGTGGGAACGAAAAGCCGCGTCTAGTGCGTTTTCCAGAACACAAAAGTCTGTTGGTCAATTACGGACTAAAAAACGACGGAACAAAAGCTGTCGTTTCGCGTTTGTCTGCAAAAGAGCAATATCTAGACGAGGAAAATTTTGCCCTTGGCATTTCGATAGCAAAGACTAACAGCCAAAAAACTGCTTCAGACAAAGATGCAATTCGCGACTACGACAGCTCTCTAAGTTTCATCTTGGAAAACCTGAAGACA
>JBMCLZ010000057.1:0-6100 GCA_048615025.1 Candidatus Dojkabacteria bacterium
TTCTGGATTTGCTAGCAAGTCTTTGTAATCAACCATGGGCAAATTATAGCATTGCCAAGCCGGGGTTGTTCATTAGTTGTACATAGAGCGGTTCGTCTTCACGAATGTTGTTGGATACCTCGTCCATTCCGGAGATCTCTTTACAAGACTGAATCTGCCTTACTTCGGGAATTTCTCTGTATCTTGGGTTAAGTACAAACTCTTGTTTGGCATTTTTACGGATCGCAAAGTACGCAAGACCTTGCTCTTGTTGAAATTCGTTGTAGTCGCAGTGGCAATCGTCCATATAGAACCTGGAAAAGACGACTGGCTTTGTACGTGTGTTAATGAAAGTGTAGAAGTACCCCCTTGGAACTGCAAACTTTTCTCCCCCTTCTAATTTCACAACTAAGCCCTCGCTAACTTTTGTGTTCATGTCCCAATCTTCCCCTTTGGGCTCGTTTCGCTGAAGCAGAATTGTTAGTTTTCCTGCTAGTACTTCAATTATTTCACTAAGCTGGAATCCGCCCTCTTCTGTTTTTTTCTTATGATAAATATGTGATCTAATAAACTCGACCCCCATAAGCCCAGAGGGCAGCATAACGATATCGTAGTTAAGGTTTGTGTTGTGAAACATGTCCTCGTCCTGTTTGCGTCTGATATTTCTATGCTGTGTGTAAACTGTTTCTGGGTATCTTAGTGATTTGTTTAGAAGTCCTGGCAGCATTGTGCGTAGTGGCACCCGTTCTATTGAGTCGAAAACTATTTCCTCTCCATAGCTGAAATTTTCGTTAATATCGTCGAATTTAAGCGGAAGACCGCAATTTGCTTGTAGATCCACAATCATTATATTTGATTTAACAGAGCAGTTATAATAATATAGCGATCATCACATTTATCTGTCAAATCACGCAGAGTTTTTATGTATAGATCCATTATATGACATGTATGCCAGTGCTGTCCGCTCAAATTAAAGGTTGGGATTCGCTTAGAGATATTGAAACCAGTTTTTTGCCATATAAAACACTCACCTACCACATAGGTCTTAAGAATATGCCTAAACGCAGCACTTTTGCAGATGCGGCAAGTAGAGTCCCACACGAACTATTCGAAGAGTTCTTCCATAAACTAGTAGCCAAATGCCAGACTCAGACTGTCGGTAAAACTCTAGATCTAGACAGAGAGATAAATATCTTTGAAGCCAGCGTAATTAACTTAGCAGTAGATGAGATTATCGACTGGAAGAGGTACCGCACTATTAAAGGAGTAATTAAGCTGCATGCCAATTACAATCTTTCCAAATGAATACCTACATTCGTGAATATTACTAATGGCGACACCAGCGACTACATTAGTTTATGTGTGAACTCTGCAGGATCAGGAGAAAATACCTAGGAAACCAAATAAGTGACCAACATTAATACCACAATAATGTAAGAGCGAAGCTTTATTAACCAAGCTTCGCTCTTACCTTCCCAAATAGTACATTTCTCTGGTGGCGGAGCCATTCGAGTGCTGTGTAGTAGGCTGGGAAGAATAGCACTACCATTAGGGTGCTAGAAAGTAGCCCAAAGATTATTGTATACGCCAAAGACTCCCAAAATGGATCTGAAAGAGCAAGTGGCATTAAGCCAGCAAGTGTAGTTGCTGTGGTTGTGACTAGCGGGCGGAAGCGTACATGAATCGCCTCAGAGATTGCATCCCGAATACCAACCCCTTCTTCTCTGAGTTGATTAGCATAGTCTAGAAGCATAATCGTGTTGTTCACGACAATTCCAATAAGTCCAATGAATCCAACTAGCACAAAGAAACTAAGCGGGTTGTCTGTTAGATATAAACCTGGTGCAACTCCAGGGAAGCTGAACGGAATTGCAAGGAGGATAAGTAGTGGCTGGCTAAACGAATTGAACTGCACAACCAAAACAGCGTACATCACAATAATGGCCACAGCCATAGCAAAGATTGCAGAGTTAAACGAGTCTAAGTTTTGCGATTCTTGCCCTAGATCGAAACCAAGGGCATCTTCACTAAGTTCAAACTGCCTGAGCTTGTCTGCATCGTACTCTTGCTCTATCGAGTCGCGCAGGGCAACAACAGAACCGGTATTGGCATTATCTATTTTTGCTTGCACTGAAACATACCTTCTGCCGTCGCGTCTTGCGATTACCTCTAGGTTGTTAACTATAGTTTCTTCGGTTGTAACATCCTCTTCGCTGAACTCGTAGCTTTGGATGTAATCTTGAATATCTCTTGCAAGATTTTCTGCCTTAGCTTGGTCTTCGGTGAAAATCTGCATAGAGTAGTCGTATTCAGACTCTGGAGGACCCGCAGCGCTCACGATTGCATTGGCACTTACTCCTTCGAGTTGCTCTAAGTCCGCGTTCATGTCTTCGACAAGCTCTGCTGCTGTAACATCGCGTTCTCCCATCGGTATTAAACGGATGTTCATGTAGATTTGTGATTCATTACCAAGCAGATAGTCTACTTGGTCTATCTGGGATTCTGCTTCAGCGAGTAAAATCGATTCTATCTCCCTAGCTTTGATCTCAGCTTCTTGTACTGTAGTTCCTTCTTCGAAGGAAGCTTGGATCACTAGCTCGTCTGCATCTTTAGGTGAAGAAAAGATAGCAAAATCTAACTTGCTAAAGAAGTAGGCTCCACCAAAAATTATGGCAAGGCTAACAGGAATAGCGAGTGCTCCTAGCCATATTCGTCGTAGATAGTCTTTCGTTCCCCAGGTAATGAAATCACCAATTCTATCTAGAAGCATACTTGGAGTGTTTAACACTACGTCCAAAAGCTTGCGGTCTTTAAAACTCTTTGGTTGCTTTTTGTCTGCTAAGAAGAGATTAGAGAGAAATGCTCCTAGAGAAAGTGCTAATACCAGAGAAATAACCAAAGCGAGCATTACAGTTACAGGGATTGGTACGATAAACTCGCCTAAGACTCCAGAAATTGTAGCTATGGGGAAGAAGACGAGTAAGGTAGTAATCGTTCCAGAAATGTCTGCAATAGAGATGTTTTCAACTGCCTCTTTAAGTGCCGCAACGCCTTTCTTCCCTCGCTTTTTGGCAGCGTCTATCGCTTCTACTACAATTATCGCATCATCAACAAACAATCCAAGCACCAAAATTAGGGCAAATAGAGAAATTACATTTAGTGTGTAGCCGATAAGGAACAATCCGCCAAATGTAGCTGCCAAAACCAATGGCATAAAGATTGCACCCATTAGCGAAGCGCGCCAGTTAACGAATAAGAATAAAATTACAACAACTGCAAGTAAGCCTGTGAGCGCGTTGCTTTCTAGCGAGCTGATTTGGTCGTTAAGCCCTTCTGCGAAGTCACCTCCGTAGCTAACAGTATAACCTTCTAGCTCTCCGTTTTCTTTAAGTTGGTCTACTTTTCCGCGGACTGCATCTGAAATCTCTACTGTACCCGCGCTCGAAACTTTACTCACACCTACAGTGACTGCAGGGATGAACTCAACCTGGCCGTCTATGTTTTCTCCGTATCTTCTAAATGACTGTTGGGCTTGAAATTTCTCACCAGTCTGTGGGTTAACCTGTGTGCTAATTAGATCTATTGCCTCTGCATTCTCGACCTCAGCTAGTTCTCTTAGCTCTTCTGCTACTTTTTCTGCTTTTGCTTGCAATTCTTCGTTGGTGGCGTCTTCTTTTGCAAGACTAAACAGTAGGTCGTGGGTTCCGTCTATACTGCCTACATCGATTGCTCGAACATTAACACTTGCTGCATTTGGTAGACCTAGCGCATCGATCTGTTCCCTAACTTCTCGCATCTCCTCTTCGGAGTTTGCACCAGATTCGAACTGGATCACAATATTTGTGAAGTTACCTGTTGTAGTTGAATCTACTTGCTGGATGGTTTCTATATCTGCGATCGCTGTCTCGATTGGTGCAGTCACTTCCTCCTTTACTGCTTCAGCGTCGCCAGCAAAATACTGAACTTGTACTGTCCCTATAGGAAATTCGATCGCTGGAAAGCCTTCTCTTTGTAGTAGCGTTGTGTAAGAGAGCGCACCCAACCCTAAAATTGCAACGATCAGTAACGCACTTAGTCTAAAATTATTTGCAAATACTGCGGAAAAATCTGCCACCAGCTTTCTCATTTAGTTTCTTTAATCAAATTTAATTATCTAACCAGCCCGTATTTTAACCAAATATGCCTGGTTTGTCATCTTTGAGCTCGTCCAGTTGCTCCCAAAGTTTTCTTTGCTTCTTTGTAAGTCTTTGTGGAACTTCAAGATTGATTTTGACGTAATGGTCTCCATTGCCGTTCCCTCTAAATCTTGGGCCTCCTTTCTCGCTGAGACGCAATACCTTGCCATCTGTGGTGCCTGCAGGGATTTTAATTGTAACCTCCCCACGCACAGTTCTGATTTCTTCTTCGCCGCCCAAAACTGCTGTTGCGAGTGGAATGGTGAGCTCGCTGTAGATGTCGTCTCCTCTACGCTCTAACTCCTCGTCTGCTTGCACTTCTATAGATACATAGAGATCTCCACTGTTCCCCCCGCGTTTTCCTGCGTTCCCGCGGTCTCTAAACTTTAGTGTTACTCCATCTGGAATACCTGGCGGGATTTTTAGCTTAAACTCTTCGTCGATCTCTACTCTTCCTTCTCCCTGGCATTTGCTGCATTTATCTGTAATGATTTTCCCACTTCCACCACATGTCCCACATGTTTCTGCGGTTTGGATAGTTCCTAAGGATGATTGTCTTACTTTTGTTACTCTGCCTGACCCGCGACAGGTCTCGCAAGTTTTCACAGCACTGGCAGACTTTGCTCCGACTCCATCGCACTGGTCGCATGTTTCGTATCTTTTGTAGCTTAATGTCTTGTACTTTCCAAATACTGCCTCATCGAAGCTAATTCTGAGTGTTGCTTCGATATCTGCTCCCCTTGTGGATGCATCTCTTCTAGCTCCCCCGGTGGAGAACCCGCCGAATCCGTTGCCAAAGAACTGCTCGAATATATCTGAGAGGTCTTCTGCACTGGCTCCACCAAAACCGCCTCCGCTAAAGCCTCCCTGCCCAAAACCACTAAAACCGCTTCCGCCGAAGCCTCCACCTGCTCCTGCGCCGCCAAAGCCACTAACTCCCGCTTTCCCAAACTGATCGTAGGCTTTGCGCTTGTTTTCGTCGCTTAAAACCTCGTATGCTTCTTGGACTTCGCGAAACTCGGCTTCTGCATTCTCAGACTTATTGCGGTCTGGATGCTTTTCTTTTGCAAGCGTTCTATAAGCTCTTTTGATTTCACTTTTATCTGCATCCTTGCTAACTCCAAGGATTTCGTAGTAGTCTTTTCCTGTATCTCCATTAGCCATATGGAGACTATTTTAGCAGACAAAATACAAGAGTGCTAGAGATGGAGGGTGAGGGACCGCCTATAGATGTCCCAGATAGAAGCTTGGTGGATTATGTTACCTCTTTGCTACCAGAGAAAGTGGAACCACAGGTAGACTACGAAGCACGCAAACTACTTATAGCGATTCAAGTTGGAAGAGGCGAAATAAATTTTGGACAGGCACAGGTTAAACTTGACTCTTTGGCCGAGGAATTATTTTTGACGTACCAGGCACAATTTCGTCTAAAAGCCTCCGATAGAGTTACTAAACATTCACAGGAGAGAATGCGTCGTATAGACTTAGTTCAAGAGATTATTGGTTACACAAATCGAACAAAAGGCAGAGATTTACCAAACGACTTCCTAAATTCAGTTGAGAAGTCCAATATAGGCTATTGGCGTGAGGCCTTAGGGGAAGAGGTTGTTTCCCAGATGTTAGATTTCTACAAAAGATTCCTCGATCTTACGAACATCTGCAACCCACCCCCCCAGCAAAGAGCTGCTGAGCGAAGACCTACGCCTTCAGAGCTCGAGGGAATGATACAGGCTAAGGCAGGCCCACGCGGGATAGATCTAGAAAGCAAAGATCCTTGGCATCAAAGGGAAAAGGGGAGGCTGAGGCTCGCATTAGAGGCGCAATCCCTTGTCGGACTTACTGATACCTCACAAGACGATGCACTCCGAGAAGTGGTGGAGGGGCTAGTTAGAGAATTACAAAGGGAGTATTTAGGTTTTGCATTGACTACGACTCTAAATTACAGT
>JBMCLZ010000058.1:0-6085 GCA_048615025.1 Candidatus Dojkabacteria bacterium
ACTAAACCGAAGAGCAGGATAATTACTCCAGAGATGGTGTCCCAAAATTCCTGCGGGATATCGATTAGAATCGTCGATGCGCGCAGTAGTATCGCAAATAGAACTAAAGAAAAGCTTAGCGCTCCAATAATCACTAGGGGTCTAAGGATATTTTTATCCCTGATTGATCCCCCGAAGACTACTGGCGCAACTGGAAGTACACAAGGAGAGAAGATCGTGAGGACACCTGCAATAAATGCTAATGGTATAAATTCCATTTCATATAATTTCTGCTTGTGATAAAACGTCTTTTAGGTTAAAACTACCCGCCCATTTCTTTATTTCATCCCCATTTTGATCCACTAAAATAAGCGTATGCTGGGTTGTAACTCCATATTCACGTCGTAATTCAGTTTCATCGTCGTAGTCTGCTTCTAAAATGATCGTCCCCTGTGGGATATCTGCGAGATTTTCTTTAATATCGCGGTCGAGCACAGAGCAGGTAGGACACCAATCGGATTTAAAAAAAATAATTCTATTTGCGTAAGCTTCGGAGCTTACTAATTCTGGAGAATAATCTGTGTATACTCCGGAGCTATCGCCCATCCCTGCTGTTGTTTGTCTGTCTTCGTTTCCGCTGGGTTCTCCAGTCTGGGTATTATTTGCAGTTTCCTGTTCCGTTCGAGAAGTGCTACTTTCGTTTTCGGATGATTCTTCGCTACCTTGCATGAGTAAAAAAACCGTAGCTGCCATAACTGCCATGACAAATACCGCGATTAAACTAAATGCGATAGTGTTGTTTTGACTATTTTTCATGGCCACCTCCCTCACTATACCACCCAGCACCAATTTGTGTAATATGACTATATTGGTTGTAAATATTTCGACTAACTATACGTACTAACTGACTTTTGCAATCTATGTTTTTTATTTCTCATTGTAAAAGTTTAAGGACAAATAACCTTTTACGGGGAAAGCATTCACTGGGTAAATATAAATAGGTGCTTGGTGCAACTGGAGGGACTCGAACCCCCAACACCCGGTTCCGAAGACCGGTGCTCTATCCATTGAGCTACAGTTGCTTGCGCTTTTACTAAACAATAGGTGCTTAAGGAGATTTTACCACTAATTAGCAGTGTAAGACGTTTAGTAGGTAAAGTTTTTGCATACCCCCGGGGGGTATTTGTTACACTTAAGTGATGTTAGATAGAAGCAAAAAGTTGGTTGACGAGCTTTTAGGAGATGGTCTCCAAGGTATAAAGAGCAGTTACATCCCTTTAGATAAGGCAGATCATGAAAAGAACCAAAAGATGATTCTGTCTGCACTTAAAGAAGCTGGAGTAGATGATTCTGAGTTTATTAAGTTTGCAAAGGTATTAGAAGAGCCGCATATAAACCGGACAGTCGCTCTGTTTACTAAGGACAATTCTTTAGTTGCTAGCTCAACGCTACCCTTCGAATATCAAGTCGTGCTAGAAGGTAAAAGGGCATTTACATTACCTTTCTCAGATTATAGATATGAGTTTTATGCTCAAACTTACGTCCTGACAGTTTCTGAAGACATACTTGAACTTTTTAAGCTAAGTTCAGATAGCCTTGAACAAGTATACTTAGCAGAGGGGAAAACATTCCAAGAAAGTGTTTTGGTTTTTCGTGAAGAAAGAAAGTCATTGCAGCACCATTATGCAGAGGGAAATCAGCTGCATGGGCAGGGGGCTTCGAATAAAGATGAGCTAGAAAATTTAAAAGAGAACTACCTTAAAGATGTTGCACAGATGTTGGTTACGCAGTTTGGCTCTTCAGGAGAAGAAGTCGAATTTATCGTAGCGGCTCCAAGCAAGACTGCATCAATCGTTCGGAACAACCTGCCAGATAAGTATTTGTCTTTGGTTCAAATCAATGGTTCTTATGCAGGTGCAAACGAGTTTGAGCTATTAACCCAAATAGAAGAGAAACTGAAATCTGCAGAAATGAGTCTTCCACAAGATACTGATGAGCTAGCAGGCAAAAGCTTTACTGAAATTTTGTCTGTTGTTGAAGATGGGCGAGTTTCTAGGTTAGTTGTAGGGAAGCTTGGAGAAAACCTAGCAGACTTCGACAACCCGATAGCGCCTCAGGGGGCGAACTATATTTCTCAGGAAGTGCTGAAATTTGGCGGCGAAGTAGTCTATTATCCTGAACTTGAAATAGAAGCAAGTGAGACTAATCTCCTATTCGAGCTTAGATACTAGTTCCCCAAGCTTTGCTTGAGTATCAGCATCTGAAATCTGCCCATGCTCATCGACCTTATCTTGCACATTCGAGATAGGTAGTCTTAGACCAGCCTCTACCTTAAAACCCATGATCTGTGCAAGTAGCATAAGCTGGTTTTGGGCGCGCACTGTGCCGAATCCTCCAGTAGAAGCACCGACAATTGCCACAGGCTTATCCTTAACTGCATAAGAGCTATACCCACGAGTAAGCCACTCACAGGCATTCTTTAAAACTCCTGGCACCATGTTGTTATATTCTGGCGTAGAAAAAATAACTGCATCTGCTTTCTCCACTGCACTTACAAAATCCTTTACCTCTTTAGGTAGGTTATCTTCTAAGTCTTCGTTAAAAAAGGGCAGATAGTTCAGTTCAAAACTAGAGATTTCCAGCTCCTCATTAGATAAACTCTCTAAATACCTGCATACAGCCTTGTTATACGAGTCTTTTCTAATACTTCCTGGGATTGTAATAATTTTCTTCATGTCTAGATTGTAGCAGAGATGGTTTCTTGCGCGATTGTTTATTTTGCATTAGACAGAAAACGAGACGGGACCGTCGTATAAGACTTCGACTTTCCCAGAGATAGATGCCGAGATTGGCTTCTGTTTCTTGTCGTCCCAAGACACCTTAGCTATGATTCGCTCTCCAGAAGGCTGAATGATAGCCTCCTCGATTGATTTACTTTGTTTATAGGCCTTGGCGAGACCAATTGCATATGTCCCTGTACCGCAAGCGGTTTCATCAAAAATAGTACCCATCTCCCGCACCCAAACAGAAAACTCCACTGGCTCAGATTTGCACACCACGAATGCATTGCATTTATCAATCCCGTATTTCCCAGATCTTATGAGAAGATGAATGATCCCATCCAGTTTCACTAAATACCCTTCTTCTACTTGGGTGATACACCCTTCGCTAAGGCTTGGTAGTGGCATCTCTATGGTTACTATTCCTTTTCTTAGCTGGAATTTCAGGGGATGATTAACACCGGAGACTCTAATATCCTGGGGTGAATTCGTGTCTTTCCCTTGCATGATAATAATGGGCCCCGCTTCTGGCTGCGTTACCACAAAACTCTCCGCCGAATAGTTCTAATCTGGATTCGCCCTTAGCTCCTTTACTATAATAAGCGCATTGCTCAATTTCTGGTCTTTTGGGAAAATAACTCTTCCACTAACTCATAAGCTGCGCATTGACTTTCTCTAGGGGATATCCAGATAGGTCTCCCAACACAATTGCTGTTGTGTTCCCGCCGGGGTAGGTAATAATTACCCTCCCCAGTTGTTTTGTACTCATAACTCAAGAAATTCATCTGAGAGAAGTTGGGGCTGGACTTCGGTTTCTTTGCCACTTGCCATATTCTTCAGCTTTACAACACCTTTGTTTTGCTCTTCTTCGCCGATGAGAACCACGAAATCAAATCCTGCATCATTTGCATATTTAAGCTGTTTGGAAAGTTTAATCCCTTCATCTGGGAATAACTCACAAGTAATTCCTTTGTTTCTAAGTCTAGCAGCTGCTTGTAGCGAATCTTTACTGGTCTCTTCCCCAAGAACAGTCACCAAGATTTTCTGGGTGTTCTGGGCTAGATTGATTAGCCCTAATTCTTCTGCTGCTTCGACTGTACGGTCGAACCCAAAAGCAACTCCCACTGCTGGAATATCAACCCCCATGAGGTTGCCAAGCAAGTTGTCGTATCGACCTCCTCCGCCGAGAGAGCCAGCGGGATAGCTTGGTGATTTGATCTCGAAGATCATGCCAGTGTAGTAGTCTAAACCACGCGCTAGCTCTGCTCTAAACACGAAAGTGTTTTCTGGAATTCCAAGTTCTAGCGCGTAGCTAATTATCTGCGATAATTTCTCCGATGCCTTCGTGCCTCTAATCTTCTGCATTAGCTCTTCTGCTCGTGCTGGCTCGATTCTTTTCTTAACAAGTTCTGCGACTACTTCTGCTTCGCTTTTCTTATCGAGCTTGTCTATGGTCTGGATAATAGAGAATTTGTCTACTTGCTCTGTTTCGAATTCGGAAACGGTTTCGATTAGAACTGTTCTGTCGTTTATCCAAAGCTGGATGTCTTTAAAGCCGATATTTTTGTAGGCGGCAAATGTTGCTGCCAAGATCTCTGCATCTGCAAGTGGAGAGTTGGCATTAAAGATGTCGATATCGCATTGCGTAAACTGCCTATATCTGCCTTTTTGGGGCTTTTCTGCGCGGAAGTTGTCTTGGATCTGGTACCTTCTAAAGTATTTTGGGAGCTGTTCGCGATATTGAGCAATGACCCTAGCTGTAGGTACTGTTTGGTCGTAGCGCAGACCAAGTCCACGCCCACCTCTGTCTTCGAAGGTATAGAGTAGCTTGTCTGCTTCCTCTCCATATTTGCCGCTCAGCAACTCTTTGTACTCGACTACAGGAGTCTCTAAAGGCTCGAATCCGAATAGATCGAAGCTCTGCTTGATTTTCTCTGCAATGTAGTCGCGCCTACGTTTCTCTTCTGGTAGGAAGTCACGAAACCCTTTTACGTTTTGTATTTTATTTCCCATGTTTTTATTTGATTAACTTATTATACAAAAAAGCCGGTCATTTGCCGGCTTTGGGATTCGAGCTAGTGAAAATATCATAACTAGCGCGCCAAAGCCGGCTTGCTATGTTCTTTGTATTTCTCGATGATGTCTCTGTAGCCATTCATGCCACGCTTCAGCCACTGGTTTACCCTTGTGACTGTCGCTATACTTACATCTGTCTTTTCTGTTACTTCTCTTTGGGGGACTCCTTCGCTCAGAAGCAATGCAGCCTCGAATCTACCAGCAAAGGCTTCGATTTCTGGTTCTGTCATCAGATCGCGGCAAAACCTAGCAGCCTCGTCTGCATTTTCTATTAGTGCGAAGGCTTCGAATAGTTTCCTCGAGCTTGTATTATCCCAATTATTATCCATAATATTAGGATATTATTACATTAATATGTAGTAGGTGTCAATCTCCAAAAGCAAATCTTACATCTGCTAGTATTAAGCATGACTGCGCAGAGCAAGATAAATATTGAGAAGAATACTGACCCAGCTACACCTGATCTGCTAATCGAGGGGATGTGCTTTCTAGCAGGACATTTTGGCTGGAACCCAGAGGAGCTAGAAAAAGAATACGATATCTATGGGAGCGTCCCACATTCAATTTGCACTGCAAGGGTCGGTGGTCATCTGGTTGGGACAGTTTGGCTCTACGAGAAGTTTGGTAGGGTGGGGCAGGAGCATTTTAAGGTCCTAGGAATTGGTGGGGTCTGCATTCACAAAAAGTATAGAGGGCAGGGGATTGCTAAGGAGTTGCTAGAGATGGGATTGGCCTCCGAGCTTGCAAAAAGTTCCGACTTTGCTTTGCTTACAACAGAGCTAGATGAGACAGGAGGGTTGTACGAGAAAGTAGGGTTCGTTGAGCTTAAGGGCGGTTATTACTACACTACAAATATCAGCAATCAACGCAACCTAGAAAAACAGACCATGATCGCCCAGCTAGCGGATGTAGATTCTTTTGAGAAAGTAATCAACAAAGAGGACATATTGGAAGTAGATGGTTCGAGCTTTTAGGGATACTATTTCCCCAAAACTGTGCTAAACTCGCATGTGGCAGATGAATTGAATCAAAAAAATAAAAATCTAAGAAATATTGCCATTATTGCGCATGTAGACCATGGGAAGACTACTTTGGTCGATGCTTTTCTGAAGCAGAGCAATATCTTTCGCGAGAATCAGGAGTAAATGAGCCAGGACCAGATTTTGGATACTGGGGATCTGGAAAGGGAGAAGGGGATTACGATTAAGGCAAAAAATATCGCGATCAGCTACGAAGGTGTGAAGATCAAT
>JBMCLZ010000059.1:0-5901 GCA_048615025.1 Candidatus Dojkabacteria bacterium
AAAAGCTGCAGAAGAGCTAGAGAATGCCGGAAAAAGTGTCGAGGTAATCAATTTGTATTCTATAAAGCCTTTAGACCACGAAACGGTTGCAAAATCTTTAGAAAAAACTGGCAGACTTGTAACTGTAGAAGAGCACCAAGTTGCTGGTGGGATGGGTTCTGCAGTTCTGGAATCACTCGCTCAGCACCACCCAAAGCTTAATTTCGAAGCTAAGCTCCATGGAATCTACGACCATTTTGGCGAATCTGGAGATGGAATGGAACTCATGGCTAAATACAAGTTAGACCTAGAAGGTATTGGTAAGCAACTAACCCTTAAACTTTAAGTACTTGTTTTCGCCCTCTTCTATTAGCTCGCCATTTACGCTTAGTCCTCCATCTTTTACATCAATCTTTACACTATCCCCAGGTTTTGCCTTTTCTTCTATAATTTGCAAAGCTAGAGGGTCTAAGATTTTGTGCTGGATTACACGTTTTAATGGTCTTGCACCGAATACTGGGTCGTAGCCTTCTTTTGCAAGGGCTTCTTTGGCTCTATCACTCACTTCGAGCAAAATATTTTGCTTCTTTAACCTTTTTTCTACTAGCCCGAGCTGATTCGCGACAATTCTCTTAATCTGCTCGTCTCCAAGGGTATCGAAGATTACAATGTCGTCGATACGGTTTATAAACTCTGGACGCATATGATGCTTTAATACTTGCATAACTTCGCTTCTTTGCTTGGTCTTATCTTCTTGATTCTCTCTAATCTGCTCACCTGCTAGGTTGGAAGTCATAATAATTACAGTGTTTTTGAAGTCGACTGCTCTACCCTTAGAATCTGTTAGTCTACCCTCGTCCAAAAGCTGAAGGAGTATATTGTATACATCGGGGTGAGCTTTTTCGATTTCGTCGAAAAGAATAACAGTATAAGGTCTATTTCGCACCGCTTCCGTAAGTTGCCCTCCTTCTTCGTAGCCTACGTAACCCGGTGGAGATCCAATTAGACGAGCAACAGCATGTTTTTCCATGTATTCGCTCATGTCTATGCGCTCCATTGCTCCCTCGTCGTTAAATAAGAACTCGGCTAAGGCTTTTGCAAGCTCTGTTTTCCCCACACCAGTTGGACCAAGGAACAAGAAAGACCCCACAGGGCGATTTTCTTCTTGCACACCAGCACGCGAGCGCCTAACCGCGTTAGAAACAGCCATAACCGCCTCCTCTTGGCCAATTACCCTATTGCCCAAGACTTTCTCCAACTCTGCCAACTTCGCCGACTCGCTCTTAAGCATCTTCGAGACCGGAATCCCCGTCCAGCGAGCTACAACCTTAGCAATGTCCTCTTCTGTAACTTCTTCGCTAAGGATAGAACTATCTGCCTGAATTTTGTCTAACTCCGTTCTTTCCTGTTCGATCTCTTTTTCTAAATTCGGAATTAGACCATAGCTAATTTCGGCAACCCGCTCCAAATTATAGGAACGACGGGCTTGTTCCGATTCCTCCCGAAGTTTGTCTATCTCCGCACTCTTTTGTTTTATAGCATCGATCTTCTCTTTCTCTTTGCGCCACTGCATTTCGATTCCTTCTAGCTCTTCTCTCACATTTGCAAGTTCCTTGTTGATCTTCTCTAACCTTTCGCGAGACCTCTCGTCTGATTCTTTTTCTAAGGCCGTTTTTTCTACTTCCAGTTGGGTTCTGCGCCTTTCTAGCTCGTCTATTTTAGTAGGTTTCGAGTCTATCTCGATTTTGATAATCGATGCTGCCTCGTCGATAAGATCGATCGCTTTGTCTGGTAAAAACCTATCGTTAATGTACCTGCTAGATAGTTCGACTGCAGCAACAAGTGCGTTATCTCGGATACTTACCCCATGGTGAACTTCGTATTTTTCTTTAATCCCTCTTAAGATAGAGATTGCATCTTGCTCGCTTGGTTCTAAGATCATAACTGGCTGGAAACGCCTTTCGAATGCTGCGTCGCGCTCGATGTACTTTCTATACTCCTTTAAGGTCGTTGCACCAATTGTGCGAAGCCTACCTCTTGCCAGTGCTGGCTTGAGCAAATTGCTCGCGTCCATAGAGCCTTCTTGTGCACCAGCACCGATAAGCGTATGTAGCTCGTCGATAAACAATATTATTTCCCCTTCGCTTTTTTCGACTTCGTCTATAACAGACTTTAGTCTCTCTTCGAATTCTCCGCGATACTTGCTCCCAGCTACCATTGCCCCCAGATCTAGTTCTAAAAGCTTCTTGTTTTTTAGTATTTCTGGCACGTCGCCTTCTATGATTTTTTTAGCCAAACCTTCTGCAATCGCAGTTTTTCCAACTCCAGGCTCTCCAACCAAGACAGGGTTATTTTTACTCCTACGTGAGAGAATTTGCATAATTCGTCTGATCTCTGTATCTCGACCGACCACTGGATCGATTTTCCCTTCTTTAGCAAGCTGCGTAAAGTTGTTGGTATATTTATCCAGTGCTTGGTAGCTATTTTCTGGGTTCTGGGTTGTCACCCTCTGGTTTCCGCGTACTTTCTTTAAAGCCTTCTCCACATCTTTTCGCTCTGTGCCAAGTAGCTTTCTAACTTCGCTTTGCTGAAGAAGACTTAAAAGTAAGTGCTCTGTGCTTATATATTCATCTTTTAGCTTCCCCGCTTCGGTTTCTGCGCCTTCTAGCACTGCTCTTGCCTCCTGAGACATATAAACTCCACTAGTACCACCAGAGACTTTAGGCATTTCTTCGAGTTTGTCTCCTACAAGACCTACTAGCTCTGAAATATCAGCTGTATCTTCTATTTCTGCAATGATTTGCGGGACGATTCCCTCTTTTTGCGTGAGCAAGGTATACAAGATATGCCATGGCGTGATCGCCTGGTTTTTCTTAGCATTGACTAACTCTATTGCAGCTTGAATACTTTCTGCTGCTTTTGTTGTGTACTTTTCAAAATCCATATCAAATTTAAGCAAATATTCTTGATTTTAGCAAACTAGATGCGAGACTGCTAAGTTATTTGTGGCTGACATGATATACACCACTAGCATTTTTTGTGGTATGATCTGCTAGTTTACTGCCTCCCATTTGCCCCTTGGGTAGTTAAACTATCAGCAAGTACACTTGCAAAGAACACAAATATACTTAGATAAGCACATTATTGAGCTTCTGGCGCAGCTTTCTAAGAAGACTGGCAAAACTCGCTCAGAACTGGTGCGTGAAGCGATTCAACAGATTTACTCTAATCAGGATCTTGCTTCGACTTTAGTGAAAGCAAAGAGTCTCAGCTCATTTATGGGAATGGACGATTCGATTAATCTAAGACGATTTAGGGGCTAGCAAGTATGGTGCTTTTAGAAACAGATGTATTGGTTAAGTTCTTACGTGACGACCCAGACATTGCTCCGCAAATCGAAGAGTTACTAAGTTGTAAGGCTGGAATAATTACCCCCGTTCAGGCCACAGAGTTGGTTTCGTACACCGCTCCAGACGAGGTAGCGATACTTTGGCAATTTTTAAGTCAGATTCAAATGACTGATATTACTTCTGAAGATTCATTTCAAGCAGGAAAATACTTGAACCAGTACGGACCTCATTATTCTGAGCTTACTGTTATAGACTGTCTCGTCGCAGCTGTTGCAGTTACGAAAGACGCAGAAATATTCACTCTCAATCCAGCACACTTTCCCATGACAGAAGTTAAGCTTTTTAATTCGGGCTTAAGCGCTCTCAAGGCAAAGACCAAAGAACGTTTGCAGAATTTCGATCTAGAAGAATAGGAATTTATTTGCATTTCGTATAAGTATTCGGTATTTTGATAAAAGAAATGCCGAAACTGACTACGAAACAACAGCGAATTCTTAACTTTATCGAAACTTACATAGAGTCTAATGGGCAGTCCCCTTCTTTGTTCGAGATTAAGCAGTTTTTGGGTGTGAAGGCTCTTAGTACTGTACACCAGCATATTCGCGCGCTCGAACAAAAGGGCTATTTGCAAAAAGATACTGGCGCAGCTAGAGGTATAAATTATGTTATGAACGCTGGGCGTTTTATTGGGGAATTCATCCGCGTACCGATGGTTGGTACGATTACAGCTGGTAGCCCGATAGAAGCTGTAGAAGAGGTCGAAGAATATATCCCAGTATACGGGCTACTAGACACTCATAACCCGTATGCGCTTCGCGTGCGCGGCGACTCCATGATCGATGCCCATGTGTTAGATGGCGATATTATCGTAGTCGAGAAAATATCTGTGGCGAATAATGGAGATATGGTTGTAGCCCTAAACGAAAACAATGAAGCCACGCTAAAGAAATTTTACGACGAAGGCGAAAGAATCCGCCTGCAGCCTGCGAACCAGAAATACGAACCAATCTACTACCCTAAAGGGCAAGTGCAGATCCAGGGTCGAGTACTCACCACAATAAGGCAGCACCTATTGTAATATCTATACTAAATCGTGCTGGGTGTATAATGGGGTTATGAAAAGAATTCTTACAGGCGACAGACCAACAGGACATTTGCATATTGGGCACTATGTAGGCTCCTTGAGTTCCCGTATAGAGATGCAAGACGAATACGACACAATGGTAATGATCGCAGACGTGCAAGCCCTTACAGATAATCACGATAACCCAGAGAAAGTAAGAGACTCTATTCTTAAGCTTTATCGAGATTATTACGCGGTTGGTTTAGATCTAACCAAGGTAAAAGTGTTTATCCAATCGCTAATTCCAGAAATTGCAGAGCTAAATGTATTCTTTGCTAATCTTGTTTCACTCAAAGAAGTAACGAAAAACCCCACAGTTAAAACTGAAATCGAAGATAAAGGCTTTGGTGAGCGAGTTCCTTTTGGTTTTGTAGGTTATCCTGTGTCTCAGGCAGCAGATATTTTGTTTTGCAAAGCAGATGTAGTGCCTGTAGGAGAGGATCAAGCTCCAATGTTGGAGCTTACAAGAAAAATTGCAAAGAGATTTAATAAGGTCTATGGGGTAGATTTATTCCCTGAACCCGAGATTAAATTGGGCAAGGTAAGAAGATTGCCCGGCACAGATGGAAACTCGAAAATGGGTAAGAGTTTGGGAAATACGATTAATCTAAATGCTACAACTGAGGAGTTACGACAGCAGGTAATGGGCATGTATACAGACCCTAATCGTGTTCGGGCAACCGATCCTGGTAAGGTCGAAGGGAATCCGGTCTTTATCTACCACGATGCGTTTAACACTAACGTAGGAGAGGTCGAAGATCTGAAAACTAGATACAAGGCAGGTAAGGTGGGTGACGTCGAGGTTAAGCAAAAGCTTTTCGCGGCACTAGAGTTGTTCTTCGAACCTATCCGTGAGCGCCGCTCCGAGGTAAACAAGCGAACAGACCAAGAGCTTATGAGTGAACTAAAAGCCTCTACGCAAGAGGTGCACGAAATTGCAAAAGAGACCATGCAAGAAGTCCGCGAAGCTATGAAGATTGCCTTTTAGTGAATGTAACGATATATGTTGTCTTTCTTTCACCAAGACTTCTTGTTTGGAGAATAGTAAATTCATAACCTAACTTTTGCATCAGGTTTCCAGTCCATGTGTTCATCGCGGCGTGGTAATAAATTAGCCACTCCCATTCTGCTAGTTTTTCGCTTTGTTGGGATGGGCCCAATCCGTTTGTTATGCTTGCAAATACTTTGTGTATCTCCTGTTTAGCAACTTTTAGATTAGAGAGTCTATTTTGCGGAATGTCTAGACCATCTTCTATGCTTTCATTGTCTCTAAGATATTTCCAGTTTTGAAGGAATTCCAGATAGTTTCTCATAAATCTTGGATCGTCATTTCCCCAGATCCCTATGACCCTAAGTCCCCCATTATCTAAGTCTCTATGTTGGGATTCTAAAAAGCTAATTGAGGTAGCAACCAAAGAAGCTATTTCTTTGTCTGCAAATCTTCTTACA
>JBMCLZ010000060.1:0-5692 GCA_048615025.1 Candidatus Dojkabacteria bacterium
ACTGTATAAATTGTTTGTTGCAGTTTTGCTAGTATCCACTGATCAAGTTTATTTTTTAGCACTTGACTGGGAAAAGGTACCTTATACCAGAAGGTATCTGGAACATCTCCTCCGAAAATATTTTTTTCTCCTTTTCGTTTTGTGTCTGGATTATTGCTCAGCAAATCCTTGTTGGGGGCCCATTTATGCAGCTGTGCATAGATTGTAAAGAAACTATACACATTCCAAAGTGGAAGGATATATAGCCTTATCTGATCCCTTAATGCCTTTTCGTCGAAATTGATATCTTCTCCTTGAATTAGCTTGCTGGTTAGGAAGTACCAACGCATTGCCTCACTACCGTATTTCTCTAGAGTGGCTTTTGGATCTGGATAGTTTCCGTAAGTTTTGCTCATTTTCCGTCCGTCACTTCCCGAAATCACTCCAGAGGTAACGACATTCTTAAATGATCTCTTTCCGCTCAGGGCTACCCCTAATACATGCATGACATAAAACCACGCACGAGTCTGAGCGATGTATTCAACGATAAAATCTGCAGGGTAGTTTTGCTTGAAATTCTGCTCATTCTCGAAAGGGTAGTGTAGCTGGGCAAAGGGCATTGAACCGCTATCGAGCCAGTTGTCTAAAACGTCTGGTACTCGCACCAGTGTAGCCCCAGTTTCAGGGTGCTTAAGCTTTAGCTTGTCTACACCATTTTTGTGCAAATCTAAAAGCTCTCCCTCGAAAAAGTACATTTCGTATATTCCCTCTAGCCCTTTCATAGAGTCAGTTGCTTCTTGTTCAGACTTTCGCTCGAACTTTACTTTCAATTTAGCTAAATCTTCGTTCGAAATTTCCAGCTCGAGTTCTTCCCCTTCCTTTTCTTCTAAGATCTTGCTCATTTCGCGCAAAATATCTTTTTTAGCTTTTCCATCCTCAGTATGCTTAAACCTGATTTTTGTAACTGGCTGGATCGCATGTTCTCTAAGCTCATCACGAGAGCCTACAACCAATACTTCCCCTATCTCGTAGTTTGGTTTCACTTGCCCTTCGTTCTCTGGGTCTTCTGACGCCCAAACAGGCATAGTCGTAGCCCAGAAACGGGAGCGAGAGATAGACCAATCTGGAGCAGACTCGATCCCTTTTAGGAAACGCCCATGTTGTAAGTGGTCTGGAACCCAATTTATTTTCTCGTTTTCTGCAATAAGCTGGTTTTTAAGCTTTTGAACATCGATAAACCAAGATTCTTGCGCCCGATATATTAATGGATTTTCGTAACGGTAAAATGGAAGCCTGTGGGTGTATTTTTCTGCTTTGTACAGCTTTCCTCGTTCTTTTAAGTCGTTAATGATCGGAAGTGCTGCGTCTCGTAAATAAAGACCTGCAAAAGGCTCTATCTCTGGCAAGAGCAGACCAGCGTCGTCTATAACCTGCTTGAACGAAATCCCATATTTTTTTCCTAGTTCGAAGTCCTCTTCTCCATAGGCTGGGGCAACATGCAATACTCCTGTTCCGTCCTCGACTGTAACTATGTCTGCTCCATAAATCTGGAAGTCGTTTTCTCCACCCTCTAAAAATGGATATAACTGTTCATATCCAATTCCAACAAGATCGCTTCCTTTAAACAAGTCTTTTACAACGTAATCTCCTTTAATATTCTGCTCGGCAAGCTGATACGCCAGCACGAGATGTTGCTTGAATTGCTCTAAATCTTCGAAGGTTAACTCGGCGTTTGCTAGATTTTCTATATTTTCTTTGTTTGATTTACTGAACTCGCTTGGTTTGATTGCCTCAGAATTAGTAAGTTCTGTTCCGAACCAGTCTGGAAGCTTGCTTTTTAGCGAAACGTACTCCACTGGCGAATTGAATGAAACTCTAATTAGCGTCAACCCGCTGAGATTCCCAGACGTATAAGTTTCTATTTCTGCTCTGAGGTGTTGCTCTGCAGCTTTTTTAGATATATCTACCGACTCACTTCTTTCCTCATTTAGTGGGTAATAGATTCGCTCAAACTCTACTTTTGCGATAGATTCTTGGAGTAGCTTCTGATAATTTTTTTGGCTAATTTCTAGAAGTTCTCCGTCTTGTGAGAAATAGAATTTCTTACCGACCTTTACGACAGCAAGTTCTAGTTCGGTAAGTGCTTCAAAACTGGTACTTTTCGATAGCTCTAACTGGCTATTCGATTCAACTTTTTCCCCTGCAAAGCTCAAATAGTTGCGTATAATTTTTTCTTTCTGAAAGTTCGAACTGTCGAAGGGAAGCTCTCCTTCTACAAGCCAAACTCCTACTAGTTCAGTCCCATCGAGCGATGTCTCGACCAGAGCGTAGTCTTCTTCTGGGTTCACTGCAAGAGCAAAGTTCGCAGGTAAAGTCCATGGGGTTGTTGTCCAAGAGAGAAAATGTGCTCCATCTGGGAGGAGCTCATTCTTTTTCGCCTTAAATTTCACTGTCACCGCGTCGTCGTCGACGTCCTCGTAAGTGTTGTCCATTGCGATCTCGAAGTTCGAAACTGGTGTTGCAGAGTCTGTCGAGTAAAGAGACGAGCGCATTCCTTTGTAGATCAATCCTTTCTCATACAAAGATTTGAAAACCCACCAGATCGTTTCCATGTAATTCTGATCCATGGTGCGGTAGGCATGGTCGTAGTCGATCCATCTTCCCATGCGCTTCACGTACCATGGCCATTCAGCAGATGTCTCGCGTGTGTAGTTGTAACATTCTTCTATGTACTTATCGACTCCAAATTCTTCTATTTCTAGTTTGCTTTTAATATTTAGCTTTTTCTCGACTTTATTTTCTATAGGTAAACCATGGCAATCCCAGCCCCATACACGGGGGATATGGTAACCCTTCATAGTCCAATATCTTGGTACTGCGTCTTTCACAACCTGATCTTTTATATGCCCGTAGTGCGGCATCCCAGACACAAACGGCGGCCCGTCGTAGAATCTCCAGCCTTCTGCACCTTCTCTTTGTTTAACGCTTCTAGCAAAAGTATCGTTCTCTTCCCACCAGCCCGCAATGCGCTTTTCAATCTCGGGGAAGTTTGGTCTATTGTCTGCCTTTTTTATGCTCATGGATGATTATATCAACTATAGCTGTTAATCTTATCTAGAAAATCCTATAGAATACATTCAGCGATGGCAATAAAAACGAGGATTGTTCACAAAAGAACTGAAGCTATAGAAACTGCAGGAGCTACCGAAGATAGACCAGCCTTAGCAGAGCACTTTAAAAAATCGTCCAAAACTAAATCAAAAGCCCAGAGCAGGAAAATAAATCTCAGTCCACTAAAGTTATTAAATAGCATATTTGTTGTTACTCTTTTAACGCTCTTTGGAATCAATAGCTATTTTGTCTACCAGTTTGAATACCATGGCTATTCGCCAACACAATCGTTGGGTGGCATAGCTAGAACAAGTTTGAGCGTTGTCGATCAGGTCTGGGAACCAGAAATCAGGCAGACAGAGAATTATACGGCAGGGTTGGTAATGGGTATCGACAGTAGGATGCTAGAATTCGATGGGGAAAAGTTCGCGGGCAGGGATAGAGATATAGACACAATTATGCAGGTAGTTTTTAACCACGATACAGGAGACACATTCCTGTTTAGTATTCCTAGAGATACAGGAGTAACTATTACAGAAGAGTGCGCAGACCAAAAATCGATATACTTCCGCTCTATCAATCATGCTTACAAATTGGCAGAAGATGGAGAGTGTCAAGGCGGAGGACCAGCAATAATGAAAAAGTACGTTACATCCATTACAGGTTTTGAAAATCATTATTATGCGATTATTTCTTACCAAGCATTTCGCGATATTGTCGACGCAGTTGGCGATGAAAAAGATGGTAAAAGAGGTGTTTACATAGACGTTCCAAGAAATATTCAGGAGTATTATCCTATCGAGAATGGAAACGGATTTGAGGCTGTGTACTTTCCAGAGGGGAGGCAATTTATAGATTCTTCTAAGCTATTAAAATATGCAAGATCCCGCAAAGCCAGCAATGACTTCGATCGCGCGCGCAGGCAGCAGCAAGTCGTAGAGGCGGTCCAAGCAAAAATTATGTCTCAAGAGACTTTTCATGATCCAATAAAAATGTACAACTTATACAAGACATTTACAGACAACGCTTTGTTTTCTGCACTAAGCTTAGACGACTTTAGAGCGGGTATTTCACTGATCCAGCAATTGGACGATGGCGAGGTTCATAAGTTTGTCTTAGATGACACTTTTGGAGGGAAGGATTCGTTGTTAAGCAAGCCAACTTTTAGCAATGGTTTGCATAATAGACCTGGGTATTACCTGTCTCCGGTCCACTACAACGACCCAGAATGCAAAAGTTTAGATGATGAATACTGCAAAGTAAAAGAACATATTGGCAACATTTTCGCAAATCCAGAAGTGTACTCTGAGCAGGCAAGTGTTTTTGCATATGTAAACATAAGCGGAAGTTCTATCGAGACAACTAGCTTTTTGTCTGGAGAAAGAAAGCTTAATCTACCCCTGACACGTTCGCGCTTTGCGATGCCTGCAAGAGCAGACTTAGGAGAAATTCAGATTTACGATTTCAGCAATGGGACCAAGCCAAAAACAGCCCAGATGCTGGAGAATGCATTCGGGGTTGAAGTTTATAATGGACAATCTGCACCTTTTAACTCTCCTTTGAACAAAGAGGACTTTGCGATCATCGTGAAAACCAACTAGAATAAGCTATGTTGAGGAAGTTTGGTGTTGTTTTGTCTATGGTTCTGATAAGTGTACTCTGTGCGGTTTGGTCGCCGTGGCATTACTGGAATATTTCCTTACCAAAAATATTTGGTGTAGAAGCACCAGTCGCGCTTGCAAGGGTACAAGTTTCTTCCTTAGGTGGAGAATTGCAGGTATATATCAATGGGGAAGAAAGGGGAATAATCGGTCCAGAAAGTTCTCCGTTCACGATCGAAGACGCGAAACCTGGACAAAATACGATTAGGCTTACCCGCTCTAGTGAGGTCGAGGGAGCATATGTAGAGTATGAGCAAGTTATAGAGCTATACGAAGAAGTAGAAACTGTTATAGCTTATGAGTTAGGTCCAACATATAACTTTTCTCAGGGTCATGTGATTTCTGCTTTCAGAAATGCAGCTATTGGAGATAAAACGATGTTAAATGTCTATTCAGAGCCTACTGGAGTTGCGGTTAAATTAGGTGAGGAGAGAATCGGAACTACTCCATTAGAGAATATCGAAGTAGACCGCTCAAGTGCCCAGACTCTTACCTTAGAGAAAAGAGGGTATGAACCACAAACCATAAGTATCCTGCCTAGTGAGGAAAATCAGAGAGAGAAATTAAAAGGTTTCGATATCAACGTAGATGCAAATATGTTTTTAATACCAATAGAATTGAATTAATGGAATCAACTGGCTGATGAGTTCAGAAATCAAATATACAACACTTTATCCGACCTCGATTATAGTAAACGGCTTAGATAAATTTGGTTACGAATTGGCAAAAACCTTAACAGAACAAGGTGGATACGTAATTATTGTAGACGATCTAGATGATCGTCACGAACTGGAAGAATTTGCTCGCCTAAGAAATACCGCTTTCCTCGACTTTACCGGCGTTGCGGACATGATCGAAGATATCCGCAGATTAGACTACGTTTTCTACCTGAATCATAGCGTGTTTCGCAAAGAGAGCGAATTTAGCTCGCAAGAATTCCT
>JBMCLZ010000061.1:0-5686 GCA_048615025.1 Candidatus Dojkabacteria bacterium
ATTGTTTTACTTGGCAATTGAGACATCAGAACAGAAATCTCTAGGATTATGGTCGATACGCGCACAACATGTGCGTACGCTTCTGTGTCGAATTCACCAGTTTCTGAGTCGTAAAAGCTCAAAAGGTTGATCTGATAAAGGTTGCAAGCGGTTTCATCTAGAAACATGTATTCTGAGCATGGATTAGACCCGACAATTTCTCCATCTTCTAAAACAGTGTTCCATTCGTTAACTGTGTCGTGATATTGAATACCAGGATCTGCGCTAGACCAAGCCGCAAACTTAATTTTGTCCCAAAGCTCTCTCGCAGGAAGGGTTTTCATAACATCTCCATTTAGCCTGCCCATTAGTTCCCAGTCTTTGTTGTCTACAACAGACTGCAAGAAGTCGTTGGTTACGCGAACAGAGTTGTTAGAGTTTTGCCCTCCCACAGTGCGATATGCCTCGGAGCGGAAGTCAGTGTCGTAAACTTCGAAGCTAAATTCATTGCTTGTAACTCCGTTTTCTACTAGCATCAACACACGCTTTACGTAATTTAGTGGCACAAAGGCTTCGTTGGCAGCACGGATCTTTACTTTTAACTCAGAGTTCTTTTCCGGATCGATCCCGTTTTGCTCAGCACTTTTCATAATCCCAAGCAGATGCTCGTGGTTAATATGCGAACCCGCTACTAGAGAAGCTACTTTTTGCTCCTCGATTACCTTCCATTCGATAAACTCTTCTATTTCTGGGTGATCCGCGTCTAAGATTACCATCTTTGCAGCTCTTCTGGTTGTACCTCCAGACTGGATCGCACCTGCACCAGAGTCTAATACTTTAAGAAAGCTCATAAGCCCAGAAGAAACTCCACCACCAGAAAGTGGTTCTCCTTTACCGCGCAGTTTCGAGAAGTTTGTCCCTGTACCAGAACCGAATTTAAACAGCCTTGCTTCTTTGGTTACAAGATCGAAAATACCCCCTTCATTTACGAGATCGTCGTCTACAGACTGGATAAAACATGCATGTGGTTGTGGTCTTGTATAGGCATCTTTAGATCTAGTTAGCTTTCCTGTATCTGGGTCTACATAGTAGTGCCCTTGAGCTTCCCCTTTAATCCCATAAGCCCATGCCAGTCCTGTATTAAACCACTGTGGGCTATTGGGAACTGCAATTTGCTGAATAAGCATATATTCGACCTCGTCTTGGAAGGCTTGTGCGTCTTCTTCTGAATCGAAATAGCCATAATCTTCACCCCAGCTTCTCCAAGTTCCTGCCAACCTGCGGGCGGCTTGCTTTATCGAAGTTTCCGCTCCCAAAACCTGGTTTCCATCTTCGTCTAATACTGGTTCACCACTTTCGTCTACCTGAGGTACCCCTCTTTTGCGCAGGTACTTCTGTGCTAAAACGTCTGTCGCCACCTGAGACCAGCCTTTTGGCACTTCTACGTCTTTCATTTCGAAGACAACCGACCCATCTGGGTTAGTTATTTTCGAAACTCTTTTTTCGAAATCGATTCCAGCATAAGACTCTTCACCTTCTTCCGTGTAATACCTCTGTACTTTAAGACCATTTTTGCCAAGATTACTCTCCAAGCGTTCGTGTAAATCCATTTCAGTAATCGTAGAACCTGCCGCAACCTCTACATCTAGTTTGCTAGTAGATGCATTAGATTTGGTTAGTTTTGGTGCTTGGATGATTGGCATCTTAATTTTAGTTTTAATATATTAAATTTGATTTTTAAGTTGAACTAACGCCTCTTCGATCTCGCCAAGATTGGCAAAATCTTTATAGACGGTTGCATAGAGCATGTACGCAACCTGATCTATCTCTTTTAACGCGCTAAGTACCTCTTCTCCTATGTCTCTAGACTCGATAACTCCATCTATACTCTTCTTCTTTAGCTTGATCTCGACCTTATCTAAGTGCTTGTCGATATCTTCGTCTGCAATGTGCCTTTTTTTAACTGCAATTAGTATCGAATTTCTTAGTTTTTCTCGTTCGTACTCTTCGATCCGACCACTACGCTTTTTTACTAGCATAGTAGACTGAGCCGCTTTCTCGTATGTGGTAAAGCGCACCTCGCAATGCAAACATTCACGTCTTCTACGTATTGAATTGTTTTCTGTGTTATTGCGTTTATCTACTACTTTCGAGCCAGATTTTGCGCAGTTTGGACATACCATGCTTTGCTAAAGAACCACAACTTATTGTGCTGTTTCCTAAGCTAACAACAACAGGTTGTGGTAGTCAAATATTTTCGGGTAGAGCTGAAAATTAGGTTTAACTCTAACTCACGAGTAGAATGTTGTGATTATTTTTACAATCACCTGCAATGAAAACACAAAATGTAGGGGAATTATCTTAGCTTTCTCTTATTCTTTTTACTATTTCCTCAACTAACTCCTTGTTGTCTACAGCGTGTGCCTCACCAAGTAGGTTAGCAACCATATCATCATTACTTTTCATATTGCTGAATAGATTTTCTAATGAAGCTTCAACGAAACCATTAATTCGATCAGCTAATGAATCTTGAACAATTCTTTTTAGCTTTGACGTCAATAAATCTAACCCAGCTATAATCCTAGAATAGTAGAATGGAAGTTCATTACCACTTAATTCAATTGCCGAAGAAAAGGAAGGTATTAGCAGATTCAGCTTTTGAGATAGTTTCTCCAAGTCTTGTAACGAGGAATTATGCAATTTATCTATTAGGTTATTGAGCGCTGATCCAAGCAAATATGTATATATCCAATTAGCATTACCTACCAGACCATCAGATAGCTTTAGCTCTAAATCTCCTTTTTGGTAACTTTGATAAAATGAAACAGCCTCTAAGTAAGTGTTTCCAGTAGTCTTAACAAGAACACCTTTGCAAGAGTTCGCGACATGTGGACAGCTTTCCTCATTAACTCCGGGAACATCTAAACCAGAAACAACAATAGGAAAGTAGGACATCCTTAGAATTTTCCCAGAAGGGTCGATAACATAATAGACTCCATCCAAATTTACAAGCCCAGTAGGATTACCAACTCCCTTTACATAAGCTTCTACTGTTTCATCATCGGTTCCACTGGCAACTTGAATTTGTTCGATTCCACCATTTTTAGTTGCTAATGCAGCTGCCAAATATCGCTCCATATCTGGGCAAGCAGGCGTAGTATTGAATACTGAGTTAACTTCTAATTGACCTTCGGGCATAGCAGGAGTTTCTATCTAGTGGTCTAGCACTTTTGCTTCGAGGTCGTGTTTGTGCAGCTGGGAGATAGCTGGGATTGTTCGCATGATCTCATTAACCAGCTCTAGACTGCCTCTACGTTTTGCTAGATCTATTAGTATCTGTTCGATTGGCTTTAAGTAAAGCACGTCTCGCATGGCGTAGTCGACCATTTTGTCTTCCCAGGTAATAGGGTTTAGATCCCAGTTGGAGGCAGTAACTTGCTTGTCTTTTTGGTATTTAGGGTCGATTAGTCCTGTAATGAGGTCTTTTAGACCGTGTCTGTCTGTGTTACTCATAATAATTCTCGCAGCAGTTTTGGTGTCGAAAACTTGCCCACTTACACGCTTCCCGACCAGCTTTTCTATTCGAGGAAGATCAGCACCAGCGAAATGCATTAGTATCTGAATATCTTCGCGCTCAAAAATAGAAGATAGTTTCTCTTGGATTTCGCTTAGCATACTATGCTGCGATTCCCAAACCCAGATAACTTCTATGTTTTGCCTGTCCTGTTCTGCGGAAGGTGAAGCAATCTGAACCACACAAAGCTGAGAATAAGCCATGCGAAGATCGATAAATTCTGTATCGATCGCAACCCATTCTACCTGAGAATAGTCTATCTGTGGGGTTGTATTGACCTGAACCTCTTGTGTTATTTGCTCATCTGGTTTGAACGGATTGTTTAGCTTAAACTTTTTCGTAAATAGATGTCCCATAAGCTAATTATACCTGATCTTTTTGATCAAAAAAATAGTCCAATGCCGCTTCTTCGTTCTCATGAAGCTTAACAGTCTCCAGCTTAGCCTTATCGAACCAGTTCGCACCAATTCTTTTGTCGTATTCAAGCAGCTCAAAAATATAGTAAGTTGCGAACTGCTTTGAGTTCCCAGTGTGCATATCTAAAAGTGAAATCCAAGCGTCTGGTAAGGTTTTTTGGAACCTAGCCTTTAGAAGATACTCAGTTTCAAGCTCGTACTTGAGAAGATCGACAGGATTTTCTCCCAAATTCACTGATATTCTTGGTAGTCTGTAATTCTGCTCTCCAACATGTTCCAGTAGAATCTGTTCGAAATCTAGATGCAAAATCGCTTTAGCTGACATTCTCCGTAGCATATTATAAAATCTTAGACGATGTGGAAACAAAAAGCTAACTGGGTTCATTTTATCGGGGTAGCAGGAAAAACTACGGGGCAGCTTGCGATTGCCCTTAGTGAGGAAGGTTACGAGGTTACTGGGAGCGACAAAGAAATATATGAGCCAATGAAGTCTCTCTTAAGTAAAAAAGACAGAATCAAACTTTTTTCAAATTTTGATTATAAAAATCTCATCCAAGAAGATAAAATCAATCCTGAAGTAAAATATGTGCCTGAACAAGTAATTGCACTTGGTAGCTTGCCCCTAAGGAACAAAGAAATACTATTCTGCAGAAAAAGAGGAATTCCAATTAGATCTTTCGCACAATATTTCGAGGAAAATCTAATCGTGAAAGATAACTCTGTGGTCGTAGCAGGCAGCTTTGGGAAAACAACCACTACAGCCATTCTTACTTGGGTAATGCGAGACACCAATATTAGCTATATGTTCGGTGGGCAAATTAGTGGAGAAGAGATATCTTTAAGGCTGAAACAAAAGGATGCAGTTATGAGTATCGTAGAAGGAGACGAGTACATGAGTGCAAGATGGGACAAACAATCTAAGTTCTTTAGGTTTCATCCTAGCAGACTGGTTCTTACTGGGTACGCACATGATCATCTAGACATATTCCCAACCGAGGCAGAGTATTTTGCCAACTTTAAAAAATTAGTAGAGCAGCTGCCAAGCTCGGCAGAATTAATAATTAATGCAAAGTACGAGAAACTACGAGAACTTTCTAGCTATGCAAATTGCGAGGTAGTGGAATACTCTGCTTCTGAAGTAGATTGGAGCGCATACAAGCATAATCTAATAGGCGAGTTCAACCGAGAAAACCTAGCTGCCGCAATCAAAACCTTAGAAAGCATTGGAGTAGAGGAAGAGAAAATCCGAAGAGGTATAGCCAGCTTTCCGGGTGTTTCGCGAAGACTGGAAAAAGTTTCAGACAATTTAATAATAGACTTTGGCTCAACCCCAGGAAAAGCCAGTTCTGCCATCCAAGCAGTTAAAGACGAATTTCAGGGCAGAGAACTAGTGGTTTTGTTGGAGCCAAACATAGGCACAAGATCTAGAGAGACAATAGAAGCATTCAAGAAGGCACTAGAGCCTGCAAATAAGGTTGTTTTACTACCTTTCGCAAACGAAGAGGTGGGTGAGCTTAGCAGAGAAGAGTTTGCCCGCGAACTAGGACTTGAACAAGATCTAGAGATACAATCTAAGAAAGACTTAAGTAAACTAGAGGGAAATTACGCTAATCCGATGTTTCTCGTGTTATCTTCTGGTAATGTCGATGAATTCTATAACTGATCTGCTTAAAGAGAAAGCCGACAGCTACGCAAAAAAATCAAGCTCAAAAAATAA
>JBMCLZ010000062.1:0-5513 GCA_048615025.1 Candidatus Dojkabacteria bacterium
TAGCTACCAAAACCACCCCTGGCCCTATGAAGGCAAGGGTAAGCGCGGGAGGCTTGGGCAGGTTTTTCTCCATTTTTTACTGTAGCATAGCTGAAATTTCCTGCCCAATCGTGCTATAATCTTTCGCGATGGCAAGAAAATGTGAACTTACAGGCAGAAAAACTAGAAGCGGTGGAAACCGCAAGCACAGACGTGGTTCGTCTGGTGCTGGTGGTAACTGGCGTTTTAAGTCCACTAGAACTACACGCAAGTGGAACGCAAACCTTAGAAAAGTTAAAGTAATGTTAAATGGGAAAGTCGAAAAAATGACTGTATCCATGAAGGCATACAAAAAACTACGCAAAGGCGAATCTATAGACGGTTACGTCCTTGCCCAATAATCATCTCTAAAAGTTTTCCTAGTTTTTTGCGATAAAGTTTTGACCTTTTGTTTTGCAATTGCCGCCAATGTAAAGACATGGGTCAATCGCGCCCCCACTTGGATCTGTTTCAGAACTTCCTGTAAAAACCGAGAAATGCAAATGAACATTCCGCATCTCCGGGAAGAATGATGAGAGATCACCTTGATATCCTATTAACTCTCCCTGCGCTACTCGCTTATTCCTCTCGACATTTATCCAGAGCTCTTTAGTCTCAGCATGCCCTAAATGAGCGTAATGGGTAAATACATTCTTTTCGGGGACATCGAATTCGCTGGAGATCTCGTCGCATTGTATTGTGACACCGCCATTAGCAGTGCCAATATTGACCACCTTTCCGTCGCATGCTGAATAGACAGGGTTTCCCTTATGTGAAGCAATCCGGCCACCGTTTGCGGCAGAAGTCCAGATATCTATACCCAAATGTCTCATCGTATACATCCAACCTCCAAAAGTACCGTTTTCCGAACCAACTACGCCTGTCGAAGGAACGACAAACGGATACTCTCTCTCGCTTTCTCTCGCAAGTGTTTGTAGCTCAGACAACTCCGTGCGTAGTTCATTAATGCTTCCTTGTAAATCTTCCTGTTCGCTTTCGTAGTTCTGATTCTCTAGCTCAAGCTCTGCCAGCTTAGTTTCCGTCTCGCTTAAGAGCTTTTGCAAACGCGAAATTTCTTCCAGTCTTTGCCTATCTAGTTTAGACTGCTGAACAGCCACACCAGCTACACTCGGCTCACTGGCTCTACCTTGCATAATTACCATCCCCCCCATAAATGCAACTACCAATGCTGCAAGAGATACTGATGCAACTAGAGCTTTATCTAGCATGTTACTATTTAGCATTGGATAATTTTAGCTAAATAATGAGCTTATGAACACAGAAGAAATACAAAGCAGAATCAAGGATTTTGTCGATTACCTCCAAGACCATGAGATAGCGATGTTGTTAACTATTGGCTTACTGACATTTATCGTTTCCTACGCACTTGTATATATTGTAAAGGTTCTGCTTATTTCCAGACTAGAGAAATTTTCAAAGAATACCGAAAGCAAACTAGACGATCTTGTTGTTAAAATCACAAAATCTTTTGGGTGGCCATTGTATATTGCAATCGCGGCCATGGTTTCGACGAGCCTAGTTGCTGTGAATCAAACAATTCTAGAAATAATAGACGTTGTTAGCCTTGTTATCGTCTCGATTTACATAGTCATTGCCTTGCAAGAAGTGATTAACTACTTCGTTGTGCGCATGGTTCAGAAAAACGCAGGCTCAGATACTAAACAAGACCCTGCAATTATCCAGTTTATGGGAACGGTTGGCAAAATTATTCTCTGGGTACTAGCAATTATATTTCTAATCCAAAACCTAGGCTACGATGTTACGGCATTAGTTGGCGGCCTCGGGGTTGCTGGCATTGCGGTTGCATTCGCACTGCAAAACGTACTGGGAGACCTTTTCTCCTTTATTTCGATTTATTTCGATAGACCATTTCAGGTTGGAGATTTTGTTGTTCTACAAAATGGAAACATGGGAACAGTCGAAAAAGTTGGAATCAAATCTACAAGAATTAGAACATTATCTGGAGAAGAACTAGTAGTTGCCAATACAGAACTTACAAGCGCTCAGCTCAGAAACTATAGCGATCTCGAAAGAAGAAGGGTGCTTATGAATATAGGTGTTGTTTATGGAACTCCACTAAAAAAGCTTCAAAAAGTTAACGAGATTGTAGAAAAGGCAGTTGGATCTCAGGAGCTGGCAGATTTTGGCCGTTCGCACTTTCACGAATTTGGCGATTTCTCTCTAAACTTCGAAGTTGTTTTCCATGTGAATTGTAAAGAATACAAAGCCTATATGGATGTGCTTCAAGAAATCAATTTCGAGATTGTTAAGGGATTCGAAAAAGAGAAGATTGATATGGCCTTCCCTACGCAGACAATCCATCTGGAAAAGAATTAAAAATGGGTAAGTTATACGATCTCTTAGATGGGTTTTATCTTGCTAAAGATATCCGTGAAATCGAAGAAAGAGTTGCAGAAATTAAAAATGGTTTTGATTCGACCATAAGAGACAAACACTGGTACAAAGATTTTCAGATTTATACTGTATACCCAGATGCTATTTTAAATGAGAATGGCAAGGCAGACTTAGATACTCTGCGTGCTTACCTGCAAGAAATAAAATATATGGGGTTTAACGCAATACACCTTCTGCCTGCATACGATTCTCCAATGGTAGATTATGGGTTCGATGTTTCAGACTATAAAGCTATTCGCTCAGAGTTAGGGGGAAATCTAGCTATCGAGAAATTTCTTGCAGAAGCGGAAAGGCTTGGGCTACATGTTTTTATGGATCTTATCCTAAACCATGTTTCTAACGAACACGACTGGTACCAAAAAGCAGTCGCTGGCGAGAGAAAGTATCAGAATTATTTTATTACAAAAGAAAGACCTCCAAAGCTTGTAGAAAGGTTCGTCGACGAGGGTACGCACTGGGCCAGGTACGAAATTAACGGGGTCGCAATCGATAAGTTTATTATTTTCCCAGAACAGACTGGCGAAATTCCGCATTGGGAGGAAGGGAATGATCCAAATAATAACCCAGCGGACAAAAAACCACTCTGGTACTACCATACCTTCTACCCACAACAGCTAGATCTAAACTGGGGGAACCCAAACGTATTCTTAGAATTTGTCGATATTATTTCGTACTGGGCAAAGAGAGGGGTTAGCTTCAGGCTTGATGCCATTCTATTTGTTGGCAAAGATATAGATTCTGGGCATATCAAAAATACCTCTGCCACTCATCAGGTTATAGCTGCATTGAACTATGTTTTAAAGCAAATTAATCCTAACTCAGTTTTCCTTGCAGAAACCTTCGAACAGATGAACTTAATTAGAATGTATTTTGGGAAGGAAGATAAAATCGAATGTGAGATCGCTTACAATTTCCAGTTAGCGAGCACACTCTGGGCTGCCATTATTACTGGTCAAGCTAAATCATTAGCAGAAACAATAGAACACTCCCTCGAAAGACCAAACTGGGGGCAGTGGATAAATTTTGTGCGTAACCATGACGAGCTTAGTTTTGAAATAATGGATAGTGATCTGAGAAAGAGAGTTATGCAAAAACTTATCCCGCACGGTCTTCCATGGCGCGGCGACATCGGCCTTGCTGGTAGGAGTTTCTCTCTGCTAAAAAAAGACTTACACAGCCTAAAATTTATCTACGCGGCTCTCGCCTCACTTCCAGGAAACCCTGGTCTTATCTACGGCGACGAGTATGCTTTAGAAAACAACTACGAAAATATGGAGCGTAGTCTTAGAGAAAAATCATCCTCAGCAACAGATTTAAGCATGATCCAGCCTGACACAAGAGATATTAACCGCGGGCAGATAACATCAGCACTACGTAACAAACCTGAAGGAAAAGAGATGAGAGCTTTTGTAGAAAAACTATTTAACCTGCGGGCAGAAAAATTAAAAGGTATGTCTACCAGCAGACCAGAAATAAAACTCGAAGGGGAATCAAAATTAAAATTATCTTACAAGCTTGAGGGGAAAGACTTCTCTGCCGAAATCGACTTCGCCAGCAAATCCCTCAGCTGGGTGCTGGAGGGAGAGGAGGTTTTTAGGCTCTAGGAAATTTGGAGATTACTAAGATGTTAGAATGTTCTTAAGATGCAAAAAGACGATTGTGTATTTTGCCAAATAGCCTCTGGGAAAATCCAAACAAGAGTTATTCACGAGAATGATAGCCATATCGCTATTCTCTCTCACGCTCCAAATACCGAAGGCTTCACCGTTGCATTCCCAAAAGAACATCACCACTCGTACTTTGCTGAGGTTCCCAAAGAGATCAGAACTGGGTTAGTTGAATTTAGCAGTGAAGTAGCAAAACTATTGAATAATGTTTTCGAAGATGTCGGCAGGACAGGGATGATGTTCGAGGGTTTTGGAGTAGACCATCTACACAGCAAGCTCTTCCCCATGCATGGGACGGTTGGTGAGGAATGGCAACAGCGAGCAAGCAAAGTAGATAAATATTTCGAAAACTACGAAGGTTCCATCTCCTCTCACGACTACGGTGAGCCAAACCGCCCCGAGATCGATGAGACATACAAGAAAATTTTGGATTACAAGAAATAGTTATCTGTAGATATCGCCTCTAAAACCTATATCGATTACACTGACCACTATCACACTTTCTTCTGTTACATAAAATATTATCCTTATTTTTCTGTATCTTATTCGGTAAGTCGTAATATCAGTATTCTTTAGTCTCTTCAGGTCAATGTTTACATCTTCATTTAGGTAGATTCTCTCCAAGGCTAAGCTTAGCAGTTTCAACAAATCATCTTTTTGGAGGTAGTTCTGGTTTTTGTTGAGGAATTTTATTGATTGCTTACTTAGTTCGTAGCTGAAAATCATATGGTGATTGTACCACGCTCGACGATTTCATCCTCAGCTGTATCTTTGATTCGTGCTAATCTCCGCTTGATCTCCAGCTCTTCTTCTTCTGAGACAACAGGGATGTGAGAATCTCTATTATTCACAGATTTGGGGACAGAAATGTGGAAGTCGATATTTCCTTCGGCATATTGGGAAAGAATCAGTCTGATTACATCATTTATAGACGAGAATCCTGACTCCTTAGCTCTCTTCCTGGCCTTTATGAGGACCTTCGAATTTGTAGGTACTTGGATCTTGTGATCAAACATGTTGCTCATTATTGTTTTTTCTGTTAGAAAAATCAAGATTATTGTAACAATAATTAAACAGATACACAATATGTGTATCTAGCTCACTAAACATATAAATGATAATGCCTCTAAAAGGTCAAAATAGCGCCTGAAACTGCTAGAAACAACACTTGGTATCCAGCATCTATCAGCCAGCTGATTAACTAGATCTAGCCCTGTAATCATCACAAAAATAAGTTATAATTTATCGTACTATGAACGATCCTAAAACTAAACCCACTGCAAAATCTGTGAAAAGTTTTTTAGAGTCTGTAGAACCAGAGAAGCAACGTGAGCAGGCAAAAGAGATTTACAAAATCATGGAAGAGGTTACAGGGAAAGAAGGCAAGATGTG
>JBMCLZ010000063.1:0-5311 GCA_048615025.1 Candidatus Dojkabacteria bacterium
TTATAGATTGGAACAATGACTGATAGTTTCATTTCTAATTATTATATATATGATATTAGGCCTCCATCTCTTTATACCATGCTGGCATGGCTAGGAATACTTCTACTTGTCGTTTTAATCCCGTTTCGAAATCAACCGCAGCCTTAAATCCAAGCAGCTCCTCTGCCTTCTTTGTGTCTGCATATGTTATTGGGACTTCACCAGCAGGGCGTTCGATGTAGTCTATTTCACCTTTACCAACAAGCTTGATAACCTCATCCGCAACTTCCTGCGGAGAGATTGCGTGTCCTGTGCCAATATTTATCGTATCAAAGCTAATCTTTCCATTTTCACTTCCGCACTTGTCCAAACAGGCAATAAGACCACGAACCTCGTCATCTATATAAGTTGTGTCTCTTGCACCTACCTTGCCATCTCCAAAAATTGGCATGGGCTTGTCGTTGTAGGTATAGTTAATAAAACGTTGAGCAAGCATGCGAAATGGCCTTTGTAACGGTCCATATATCGGACCAAAAATCCTCGCATTAATTACATTCAGCCCGTAGAGCGAATGGTAGGTGTAGTTCATTATCTCTTGCATGCGTTTTGTTGCAGCATAGGGCGACTCTGGGTTGTCTACATTATCGCTTTCTTTAAACGGGACATCTTCTCGCTCTCCGTATACAGAAGATGAGGAGCCAAACACAAAGGAATCTATTTCGAAATCCTTTGCAAGAGTAAGCAAATTGGTAGACCCCATAATATTAATATCTGTGTAGAGTAGTGGCTGCTTAGTAGACAGCCCCACCCCAGCCATTGCAGCTAGGTGCACGATTCCATCTATCTTATGCTCATTCGCGAGCTTTTTCAGCCCTTCGTTGTCTCTAATATCTAATTCCTGGAAGGTGAACTCCCCAGGATTGTCTGGACGCTCGTAGTAATACTCGAATAGCTTTACGATTGGCTCGATTTCTTCTATTGGAGTAATTTCGCTATTCAAGCCAACCCAAATTCTAGTTAAATCGAGATTAAATTCTTTAGCTTGCCTAGAATAATATTCGTGAAAATTGTCTATGCCTATTACGTTATCTCCTCGGGAGAGTAGGGCACGAGAGAGGAAGGAACCGATAAACCCTGCAGCTCCTGTAACTAAATATGTCTTATTTCCCATATGAATTTTTATTGCCTACCAAGCGAAGTATATCTAAAACCAAGACCTTCTAACTCAGCTTTATCCCATCTATTTCTCGCGTCGATTATGTTTTTTGCATTCATTACTTGCGAAATTTTAGCAAAATCTAGCTCATTATATTCTGGCCAGTCTGTAGCTAAGATTAGCAGGTCTGCATTAGAAGCAGTCTCGTAGGGATCATTTGCAAATTCCAGCTTTGTCCCTTCTAGCTCTTTTTTAGCAGTGGCTATTGCCTGTGGGTCTGTAGCTACGACATCCACTCCTAACCCTGCAAGCCCTTTTATGAGATTGATTGCAGGAGAAACCCTCACGTCGTCTGTTCCTGGTTTAAAAGATAAGCCAAGTATTCCAACTCTTTGATCTTGCAAGTCATCTCCAAGAAGATCCTTTGTTTTTTCTAAGACGTAATTAGCTTGGGAAAAGTTCAGTTTGCTGGCCTCTTTTGCTATCCCAAGATCTACTCCGATTTCTTCTGCAAAGGAGATTAACCCAGAGACATCTTTCGGAAAACAACCACCACCCCAGCCAAGACCTGCATACAAGAAGTCTCTGCCAATACGCTTGTCGGCACCGATCCCATCCATAACTTCAGTGATATCTGCACCTGTCTTATCGCATATTCTAGCGATCATATTCGCAAACGAGATTTTTGTTGCAAGAAAAGTATTTGCCGTAACCTTTACCAGCTCAGCACTTTCTAAGCCAATCCTTAGTACTCTTTGCTCGTAAGGCTTGATCTCCTTTTTATCTAGCTTTTGCCTGTAGACACCAGCATACTTTGCTAAACTATCAAGATCAAAACCTTGGGCATAATCATTCACATCTTTAAAAATTGATTCGATTACTTCCTGGGTGCTTTCCTTATCTGCTCCAATTACAATCCTATCCATTATTAATGTATCTAAAACAGCACTACCTTCTGCTAGAAACTCTGGGCAAGATGCCATAGAAAAATCACCATCAAAAACATTAGCAATCTCTGCTGCTGCCTGTGTTCCCGTGCCCACTGGCACAGTACTTTTGATACTAACAATGTAATCTCCATGTTCATCTTTTCGATTCTGAGTCCGCGTATTGAGTTGCTCACCGATAGACCTAGTAGCCTGTAATATATAGGTTAAATCGACACTTCCATCATCTCTTGCTGGAGTTCCAACTGTAATAAAAGCAATATCAGTATCTGGAATCGCTTCCTCGTAGCTGAGCGTTGGGATTAAATTCCCTGATTCGACAGCCTCAAGTACGATATTGTCTAGCCCAGCTTCGTAGAAGTGCGCCTTTCCTTGTCTTATAGTTTCGATCTTCTGCTCGTCAACATCGATGCAATAGACCTTGTATCCTGCTGCAGCAAGGATCGCACCAGTAGTGAGCCCTACATAACCTGTTCCAACAATCGCAATATTTGCTTTGGTTGTATTTTTCTTGTCTTGGGTGCTTTTCATTACCCCCTAGTAGCGATAATGATCTGGTTTAAATGGTCCATTTTTAGGTATCCCTAAGTAATCTGCCTGCTCTTCACTTAACTCGTCTAATTCTACTCCTAGCTTTTCTAGATGTAGTCTTGCTACTTCTTCGTCTAGCTCCTTAGGTAGAGTATATACCCCAACCTCGTATTCATCTTGCTTAGTATAGAGTTCGATCTGAGCAAGTACTTGGTTGGTAAAGCTGTTAGACATCACAAAACTCGGATGCCCCGTGGCGTTCCCTAGGTTGTATAGCCTGCCTTCTGCAAGTAAGATTATTTCTTTCCCATCTGGGAACTTAACCAAATCTACCTGTGGTTTAAGGTTAGTCCACTCATATTTCTTAAGAGAGGCAACATCTATTTCTGCATCGAAGTGACCAATATTTGCCACAATCGCCTTATCTTTCATTTTTTTCATGTGTTCATGAGTGATTACATCCTTGCAGCCAGTAGTTGTGACAAAGATATCGCCCTCTTTTACAGCATCATCCATTCTCTTAACTTCGTATCCTTCCATCGCAGCTTGCAGGGCGCAAATAGGATCGATTTCAGTAACTATAATTCTTGCTCCTTGTCCCTTAAATGCCTGAACTGTCCCTTTGCCTACATCCCCGAAGCCCGCAACTACAACAACTTTACCAGCGATCATCACATCGGTAGCGCGCATAATCCCGTCTACAGCAGAATGTCTACAACCGTATAGGTTATCGAACTTAGACTTAGTAACAGAGTCGTTTACATTAATCGCTGGGAACTGCAGCTCCCGACGCTTATGCATCTGGTAGAGCCTGTGCACTCCAGTTGTAGTTTCTTCGCTAACACCAATAATTTGTTTTGCTATAGTAGAGAATCTTGTTGCGTCCTTCTCGATTGACTTTTTTATCTGGGCAAACAACGCCTCTTCCTCTTCATTCCCAGGGTTGTCTAAAACAGAAAGGTCCTTCTCGGCCTTCATTCCGAGGTGGATCATTAAAGTCGGGTCACCACCATCATCTAAAATTAGATTAAGTTCGTTCTTTTCCCAAGTTAGGATCTGATCTATATATTCCCAGTATTCGCTTAGAGATTCTCCCTTGTATGCAAAAACCGGAATACCTTTTTCTGCAAGGGCTGCAGCTGCATGATCTTGAGTTGAGTAGATATTACACGATGCCCAGCGCACTTCGGCCCCAAGTTCCAGAAGTGTCTCGATGAGAACTGCTGTTTGGATAGTCATATGCAAGCTTCCAGCAATCCTTGCCCCCTTTAGCGGCTTTTCTTTGCCGTACTTTTCGCGAAGTGCAATTAGCCCTGGCATTTCTTGCTCGGCAAGGCGAATTTCTTCTCTGCCAAAACGGGCCAATTTAAGATCTGCAACTACGAAGTTTTTACCTTTATCCACTGTTATTAATTGATTAGTTTATGTATTAAGTATTAATTTCTAATCTAGTTTGTACATTTGACCACCATACTCTGCAACACTTTTGGCGGCGACTTCTGCTCCGATTCTAGCACTTTCTTTCAGGCTTTTTCCCTCTAACATCCCAGAGATTAACCCTGCGCGGTAAGCGTCCCCCGCACCCGTTGTTTCGACCACCGCATCTGCCTTTACAGCTTCTACTTCTTGCTTCTTTTCTGGCAGGTGTACAATACTTCCATTTGCCCCTTTCGTTTCTATGACTGCTTCTAGCCCAAGAGCAAAAAGGTCTTTTGGTTCTAAGCCGAAGTGAGATTTCAACTGCGAAACCTCAGTCTCATTACCAATAAAGATATCTGAATAGCTGAGACACTCCTTCAACTTTTCTGGGGAGTAAAAGATCGTCATGACCTGGCTTGGGTCGAAAATTACTTTAGCGTTCTTGTTGACCTGCCTGAATTCATGCATATGGTTACTTGTACTTTCACCAGTCCCAGGAGGGAAAATCGCAATCTCAACTTCTTCGAGCTCTTTTCTGCTGAGTTGGTTTGAGAGCGGAACTTTTGCAATCCAATCTCCGTAGGCGTCTGGCTGCCAGATTCCGATTTGGTGGTTTTTCTCGTCCGAAATGCCATAAAAAGTCGCGGTAAACTGGTTTTTAATAATGTGCACTTTCAGATCTACCCCTGCCTCTTTTAGGTGTTGGCTGTAGTCTTGCACAAAATCATGCCCTGCAACTGAAAATAGCTGGGGCTTCTTGTTTAGCAAGCCAAGTCCATAGGCAATATTTCCTCCTGTTCCCCCATAAAATTTCTTCCTTCCATTGGCAGTAAACATCATGCTCAGATCTGCCACATCACCATTTTCCCCAACAATAATCTCGTCTTTAATGCTGCCATGAATCGTAAAGATCACATCGAATGCTAGTGAACCAACGACTAATGCTTTGCCCATAGCTTAGCTCTGATAGATTGATTTATTTTCCTTTAAATACTCTAGAACCTCGTCTATGTGAGAGTCCGGCTGCACATCGCTCCATAATTTTAATATCTGCCCAGTGTTAGACACTAATAATGTTGTTCTTTTAATTGTAGGAATTATCTCCCCATTCAGCTCTATTTCTGTGTTTAGCTCTAGGCTTTTTGTAATCTCTCCTGAATGATCTGTAACAAGCTCTAGCTCAATTCCGTGTTTTTGTTTAAATTCATCGTGTGATTCTTTGTCGTCCCAGTTAATGCCATATAGACTTACACCCAAGTTTAAAATTTCATCTTTAACT
>JBMCLZ010000064.1:0-5258 GCA_048615025.1 Candidatus Dojkabacteria bacterium
CGTTAATGAGCAGAGGTTATCCGAGGCAGGCACTGGCCCTGCCCCTGATCTAAGTTTTGCGAGGCTAAAGAGGACTTTCTCTGGCTTGGGGAAAGATAATATTTCAATCTCGGGAGAAATTAAGGAGGGAGATGACTACCGTTTTAGAAATATCGAAGAATTTATGATTGTTAGGACCTTGTTACATAACGTTGCTAGCAAAGCAGGTGGTTATAAGGCTATGCTCGTAATAAATAACCTAGGTTATGAAATGGTTAGCTATAAAGTATACGACGATAACCCCGGTACAATTACTGACGAAGCGCTAACTAAACTTGAAGAGTTTTACGATGCTGGGCGTGAGACCCCCCTTTCTTCTTTAGGGCAAGATTCAGGTGGGACGAAAATTGCAGCTTATCTACTTGGTCAGAGAGTACGTATATTTGATCAAGGAATGGATAAAAAGCTAAAATTCGAGGAGGTTTTTCGTTCACAAACAGAAGAGAAGGATACTTCTTGGACGAAGTATATTGAAGTGATAACAGTGCCTAAGGATACCGATAACATTGAATCCCTGCGTCCTACAACAGTAGAAGAAAAATTCATCTCCAGGTTAGAAACTCTCTTATTCGATAAGAGCTTATTCGACCAAGAGTCCAGAGGTTTCATAGAAAACCACGTCCACAACATGGGAACATCTGAATACAATTCACTCACAAACGAACAGCTAAAGCAGATTGTTAGGCAAATTGAGGTAAGCTTTGATCAATTTCTATTCGACTACGGATTGTCTGCAGTTAAGTCTAGAGATATTATGTCGAAGCTGATCAAACGGGACGAGCAAGAGTCTCTTGATTCCCAGGCTGTACATACTCCGGGTAGAGGGGGGCCAGTACACACAGGAGGATCTGCAATCATTAAATTAACTAGTCAGTTAGGATTATGAGTAAGAACTATAGATTGATTAAATCAAACAAGGAATTCTCACCAGTAGACGTATCTGGTATTTTTAGTGACAAACAGGTTCCCGATGCATATATAGAGTTACTAGAAATTGTAAATGGTATAGTTTTGTATAATCTGCTTCCAGCAGTAAACTACTCGACAAGGTATGGAGACGACTCGACATTAGTTACTGCCCTGTATGGCATTAACGTTGAGGATGCTGACTACGATTTGGTCTCAGTAAGGCAAAGGCTACTAGAATTATCTGAAGATATAGAATTAGATACGGATAGGTATTTTCCAGTAGGTGAAGATGAGGCGGGAAATTTGTTGGTTATTCCATATCAAGATACTGGGGATTGCCCAGTGTTTCTCTATCATTACGAGACTGGAGATACTTATCTAATTTCTAAGTCACTAAGAGATTTTATTTCGCCACTGGTAGAACAGGTCAGGGAAGATACAACGTCAAATCATGGCACGTAGAAGTACTTTGTCTATCTGGCTGTAACAGAAATTTGACTAGAAAAAATGTTACATAGAATTTTATGGTTAAGAAACTTGTACACTTCCTTGCATTCCACCTACTTCTTCTTCCGAAAGCGGGGCTTCTGGGAAAGCATCAACGTACATATAACCTCTAATTCTAGGCCTGTGAGTAAATGCCTCATTTGCAGTGCTATTTATTTCGCGGTTGTACATAGGAAATAGGAGTTCCTGCAAAGCAGCCTCCTTTAGAGGTGTGCTTACATCTCCATTTCGCATAAATGACGCGAACGCTACGTACTCATCTACAGTTCTGAACTGAACCATAGTGAAAGCTATCGGGTCACTCTCTCTATCGATTTTGCTAATACCCTCATTGCTGCTAGGCCATCCAACAACAACCTGCACTTTGCCATCTTTAGTAGGAATAGGTTTTGCGGCAATAAGGTTATTATCACCCCCATCTAAAGATGCTAATTCCGCTTGCACAGAACTGAAAGCAGCTTTTGCGGTTAATTCATCTAGTGAAGCAAAGCCAGGAGATTCATTTCTCAAAACAGTCGTGAAAGTTGTAGGGTCTACAACGCCATCGCCAGCAATAGTGGACCATCTGGATTCATAACTGCCTCCTGGAACATGAGGGACTTCAAATCTCTTGAAGGTATAATTTCTAGGATCATCCTCCCCTTGCCCAATTGGGACAACAATATTTGCATGAGTAACACTTTTTATTGCATCTACGACTGAAGGATTATTTGGATGCAGTGCTTCATAACCTTCTAGTAGTTTTATAGCATTACCTGGCTTTTCTAATGAGAGGGATTCCTCACCATCTGCCACATCTCCCCGTTTAAAATCAGTTTTTTCGTGTTCGGACCCTCTAAACGTGGGGAATTCAGGGTTGGTAGTTTGTTGTGTATTTTTTTCTCCTCCTGCCATATTAAATTTTACCACGAATTGCTTGTAACGCTCAAGCAAGAGAGGAATATGCAAGATCGGGATAATCAGATATAATACCCAATGCAGCGGGGACTTCGCAGGAATATTTGGCTATTGCATTTTATCTACCCTCTGAGTGGAGCTTGGTTCTGGTTGGGGGTGTGGTTGCTTTGGTATCTGCAGTTTACAGACTATAGCGGTGTTGGTCTTTTGGAAATGATTTGGGTTTTGCTGGTCTTTACCCTAGAAATCCCGAGTGGTGCTATCTCAGACATGATCGGGCGCAAGAAGAGCCTCCTCTTGGGCTTTTTTCTAAATGCTGTGGGGAACGTAGTTATGGCACTTGCGGGAAGTTTTGGCTATGGAGTCGAAATGCTAGCCCTCGCCATTTTTATGATGGGGCTAGGTGGTGTTTTTCTCTCAGGTTCGATGGAAGCACTTATCTACGATTCTCTCAAGACGATTCAGCGCGAGGGCGAATACGACAAGATCTTAAGCCGCTACAATACCCTCCTCTTTCTTACGATGGGAGTGGTTGGTGCAATTGGTGGAGTTCTTTATCAGATTACTAATCCCCTACCCTTTCTCCTAACAGGAGTTTGCTACCTTTTGGGGACAGCCCTCCTATTTTTTATCCAAGAGCCGCCAATAGACACAGTCAAAATAAACATAAGAAACTATCTTAAACAAAACATTGCAGGGTTTAAGCAGCTATTTGCTAATACAAAGCAAGACCGTGGAATTCTTATTGTGCTTTTTGGGATTACAGCACTTGCGGTCCCGCTCGTAGAGATCTTGGACACTGTAATTGTGGTCGAAGAAGGGCTAGATGCAGCTGCCTTGGGTCTGCTTTTTGGTGTGATTCCTCTGGTTGCAGCTGCCGGTAATAGCGCCTATATCTTTATGAACCGCAGACTCGGGCGCGAGCTACACCTTACTCTTATAGCTGCAGCGATCTTGCTTACTGTGGTTGTGCACCCGTTTGTGGGCTTAGGCTTAGGGATTGTGCTGTTACTCGTGCGCAACATCTTCTACCCTCAAACAAATGTAATGGGTTCGCGCATCATAAACGAGGCGGTCGAGTCGAAATACCGCGCCACAAGCCTTTCCAGCTACAGCCTTTTAATCAATCTCCCCTACTTGCTTTTTCTCCCCATAATGGGAGCCTCCCTAGATTCATTTGGAATTGATTCCGTGCTACTAGCATTAGCGCTTATAGGTGCTGGGGTGTTTCTTGCTGGTGCTGTGGTAGAAGCTCGTCGTTAATCTGAGCAATTTTATGGGCCACGAACTCTCTAAACTCTTCATTTCTCGGAGCTCCACTCACTTTTTCTAGGGAGAATCCCGACACTATCCCTCCAAAAAGAGCATACCCTTCAGATAACTTCGTCTCTATGCCAGGAAGTTCATTAAGTTCTATAATCGCCCTACTGAACAAGCCATTGATATTGCCTTTAGGCATTTGCATAAATAATTTACCTCCAAGGGACAAAAGACTGTAACAATTGACTAAAAAATTACTGGCGATCCTGTTATAGGCTTTATGAGCCAAAGGTGAACGGCGCTTCCTTACTTCCCTTTCTAGCTCCCAAAGCGGACCTATAGGTCTAAAAATAATATGACTAAATCCGTCGATTCCAAGATCTTCCTTTCTCTGGTTAATAAGTCTGAACGACTCAACAGATGGCAACAAAGCTTCTATTACCTTGTACCTATGACCCATTATATCCCTGAGCATCTTCGCTTCCTCAGATTCTCTATACCTATCTGTAATCCTGACTCCTGTAATACTATTATTAGTCCCTGCAAATACATCATGAATCAAGTCTTCATCTAAACCAGGTGCGCAAAGATCCATTATGCCCATTTTCTGCCAGGCAATAATTGGCAGATAACCAGAGCCGCATAGCTCCAAAATATGACACTCTGTACCTGCTGCGATGCTCTCTAATGTGTTTGCATAAGGAAAAGGTAAACCATCGAAGTACCTTGCAATATGAGCTGTCAATAACCCATCTCTTGGGTAATCATCTTCAACCATCATTATAGTTTAGGACTATAACATAATGCTAAAATCTAAAGTGAAATCTTACGAATCATTCCAAGAACAGGGAGCGAAAATGTTGCTGGCGGCTACTGTGCTGGTTTCTGCGCTGGGGTTCTTTACGGTGACTGCAGTAAACATTGCAATTGCCCTACTTGGCTCGTTAGTTACAGCAGTATTTAGCGCGAGCTTCGAGGGAGAATTGAAAAGCGCCGTCACAAGTGGGGAGATTAATCAAACACAAAAAAAAGAGCTATTAGAGTAAGCAGACAAACTGCTTGACCTAGATCCGAGAGAATTCGAGGGAATCTCCGAAGCAAATGCAGAAAAAATTGAAGAAGCTCGCAACCAAAGCTTTATAACCGCACTAAGAATTCAGCTCATAATCGCCGGTATTGCAACCGGGATTATGAGCTTCGCATCATTCTTTGGACTAAGAAAAAAGTCTTAAAGACCTGCTTCTTCTAAGGTCTACTTCTTCTTAGACATTTCGCCTATATAAGGCAATTCCCACATTTCGCCGTTGTAGGCTTTAATCGCACCGTAGATGTTTACGATTGGAATGATGAACGCCAATGGTAGGCAGCAAAGTGCTCCAATACCAAGGGTTACAATCGAAATAATTGTGTAAACTACAGTAAAGATTGCCCATGCTGCAAGCGTATAGATTAGCGACTGCATTGAGTGAAAACGAATGAATTCATCGTCTGGGTCGGTAATTAGAAAGACTACAGATGTAATCGGTGCAAACAACCAAGCCAAAAGACCTGCGATGTTAGGATCTAATCCAGATCCTCCGCTCTTCGCCCCTACAGCCTGCTTAGCTTTGCTTTCTACTTCTTCAGCTTTGTTTGCAACTTTGTCT
>JBMCLZ010000065.1:0-5230 GCA_048615025.1 Candidatus Dojkabacteria bacterium
TATGCTTCCATACCCCAACAGTTTACCTAACATACCTTGCCTAATTTCTACCCTATCCATCTCGCTTGCGAGGTAAACCTTAATTTTTCTGCTTAAAATTCCTCGTTCGATGATTATCTTTCCTGTGATCTGATCTGTATATTCATCTTCGATCTTTCTTATACTGCCCGATTGGAGCACATACTTCACGCTAATAAAATTCAAATAATATATTATAGCCGTGATCCCCGCGAATATGAGGTAGATCAATACAAACGAAACTACGACGCTTACTGCTGCAACAGAAGAAACAAATAAAAATAAAATTGCTGCAACAAGAAGGAGAAGAAGAATCCCCATAAATAATAATAGGTTTAGTACATCAATAAGAAATGCAATGAAGCTGCGCTTGATCTTTTTTCTCTCCCAATCGCGTCTTACGATATCTGTCCTCGAGGCGTCTATCTTTTTTCGCATCTAGCACATGATAACAGTTGTCGGGATTATATCCCATTGGAATTATTATTTCTATTAACTATTTACCTTGATAAGCTTCTTCAGAAGCTCATTTGCCCATGCGTAATGGCTCGACACTGCCGATGCAAAGTATGTGCCCATGGAAGTAGAACCAGTCCACTTGTACTTCTTTTTTGTGAAATGCTCCTTATCCGAATGCTTATCGATATACTTGATCATTTTGCTGTGAGTTTTTTCGAGCTCGGCCAATATTTTTTCCAGCGGAACATTTTTATACTCTTGAAAGAGCTTCTCATTTAGTTTCGGGGCAGTCTTAAATGTGTAACCTGGTGCTGGAATCTCTGGATCAAGCCCCTCCATACCTTCTGTGTACCAAGTATCCATGAGCTTTTGCCAGGCGACCAAGTGGGCAACTATATCTTTAGGTTTTCTGTTGCCGAATACATATTCATCTTCGATCCCCAACTCTTTGATAGTGTCGATATTCTCTAAAAGCTTCTCTTTTTCCAGATTGCCAAACTCAATTAATTCTTTCTTTGTTCTAGCCCTTGGCAATTTCAGAAGCATCTAATGTTACCCAATCATATTGTACGAGAATTTGTTTAAGCTAGCTAGCACTACTATATCTATGTGTTACAAAAAGATGCTATGAAGTAGTTAATCTCGAATTTCGGATGATAACAATTACATGTGGCATTGATATCTGATCTTTAATTCTAATGAACTTGAATTGAAATCAAACTTCTTCCAACTCATTGTAGTGTTGTAATTTTGGATTCAAGTCAAACGAGTCTTATATTCTTTTATAGTATTCAACTTCATTTATATCAATCTCATCAAATCTATTCCTTAAATCATGCGCAGTTTCTATATATTTAGTATGCATAACTAATAATTCTGCTCTTAATAATTTTTTTTCTTTGTCTTTTTTGTGCAAATCATGGTACTCTTCCATTGAGAGTGGCTCATACTCTAAGTTGGACTCTAGCAATTGCTTTCCTGCATTTTCATATCCAATAACAATTTGACTGAACTTACTGTCTAAGTAAGCTTGTAGCTTTGCCTTATATTGTTGCTTTCCATAATAAGTACCTAAGACGAATGAAAGAACAATTAAAAATATCCAGACAATCATGTAAATTCTATATAATCTAGATAACAACTACAATGCCTTCCTCCTTAGCAATCATTGTCGCAATGGGGTCTGAGAGTTGGGGGAAATAATAATTTCTCGAAGAATTGATTTTTCAAAAGCGACTTACTGTAAGTAGTTAGAACTGGCTACTCCGTAATTTAGATCTGCGTTATCATTAACATTATCTTCTACAAATATCTCTACAGATTCTTCTTGGTGGTCAGAAATAAAGTAGTCAAAGGTTTTGATTAAATCCCAAACAACTCGCTTGTCAGAGATAACTATCTTACCACCCCGCAATAGCATGTGATTATTCCGCTGCTCAACATTATCTCCAACTGAAAAATCTTTTGTTGGTACAAGCATATGTGCGAGTCCATTGCGCCAACCATCATATAAATTATTGATGCTATCGTTGTTTTCATAAAGTCTATTATTAGTTACTTCTGCCATCTTAGTAAACATTAATTTGAAGAATCCTTTGTATTTATCTTTGGTATCATAATCTTCTTCTTTTGTTGCGAAAGCTCTTCCCCCAAACTCTACAAGTGAAAAACAAATCAACATTCGAGGTAGACCACCTATTTCAAGTTTCAACAATTTTTCAAGATGTCCCACAGTGTGAGTAATGAATAAAGTCTTATTCATTTCCTTCTTAACCCATTTTTTGGTTGCTTTGCTTTTTGCCATACGAATATTAAAAGCGGGCTACTGTCCGAAGTTCGAACCGCATTGCTGATATAATAACACTATGGAGAGATTAGGAGCGAAAGAAAAATTTAAGTTTGTTGTTAGAGGAATAGTGCTAAACAATGAGGGGAAAGCACTTATATTGCAACGACCGGATAGAACATAGTGTTTACCAGGAGGGAAGATTGACGACATCGATTGTGGGAACCCCGAAAAAGCCCTTACTAGAGAATTGAGAGAGGAGACTGGTTTAGATATAAGCCAAACAACGCTGTTTTGTACGGCTGAGCGCGAGGAAAAGGGTGTAACTTGGCACAATGGATACTTTCTAGTTAGTAACTATGAGGGAGGAGTAATGCTTGACATGGAAAGCATAAACTATACTTGGGTCTCTCGGGAAGAGATTGATGATTACAGATTTTCCTTTGGTAATGGTGAGATATTGACAAAGTTTTTCAGTCCCGAGAGCTAGTTCGAGCGTACTGTTCTCAGTAAATTGAATCGCTTTGCTGGGTAAGGATAATTTTCTGGAGCGGGTGACGGGAATCGAACCCGTGTCTTCAGTTTGGAAAACTGACATAATAGCCGTTATACTACACCCGCATTTGGTTTTCGGCGCAGAATTGTCAATTCCCCCCAAAGTGTTATAGATTATATCAGAACAAACATTACTTCTTAATAAAAACCAGATGCATACCCAAGAACTAATCCCAACAGGCAGAGCCGTGATTGTAGGGGCAGGCAATGTTGGGGCTAGTGCTGCGTATGCGTTACTGAACCAAGACTTTATCCGGGAAATAGCAATAATAGATATAGCAGAAGACTTAGTAAAAGCGCAGGTGATGGACCTTGCACACGGGGCAGCACTGCATTCCGGGGTAAATATACGAGTTGGAGACTACGATATGCTAAGAGACGGAGATCTTGTCGTAATCACCGCAGGGGCAGCACAAAAAGAGGGGCAGACAAGGATGGATCTAGCCCAGATCAATGTAAAAATTACAAAAAGCATCCTTGGTGAAATCAAACAACGAAAAAAAGATGTCTACGTAATGCTAATAAGCAATCCAGTTGATGTGCTCACATATGTTGCAATTAAAGAGCTAGACTATCTACAGCCAGGGCGAGTCTTTGGCTCAGGAACGACACTAGACAGTGGGAGACTTGCGTATGTGTTGTCACAGAAATTAGACATAAACCCCACAGAAATAGAGGCTTATATCTTAGGGGAACATGGGGATTCATCTTTTCCTGCGCTGAGTAGAGCGACTGTTCATGGGCAGCCACTTTCGGAGTTTATCGAACTCACCGATGAGTTTACCTCACAAGTGCAAGAAGAGGTAAGAGATGCTGCTTATCAGATTATAAATGGAAAGGGTGCAACAAATTTTGGAATCGGAAACTCAATTAGCTTTTTCGCAAGAGCGATTTTCGAGAATAGCAAAAGAGTATCACCCGCCTCGGTTCTTTTAGATGGGCAATACGGGTTAGAAGATGTAGTTCTGGGTATGCCGGCGTTTATCGACATGAAGGGAGTTTTGCCGTTTAAGGAAATGCTCTTAAGCGAAGCCGAGAGAGAAAAGTTAGAACATTCAGCCCAGGTAATTAAGGATAATATAGCTAAGTTAGAAATTTAATAATTAAAATATAAATAAAATAAAATTATGGCAACTAGAGTAGCAATTAACGGGTTCGGAAGAATTGGAAGACTATTTTTTAGGGCTTTGCACGAGCGGAATTTTTTCGATGGAGCGGTTGAGGTTGTAGCTGTGAACGATGTAGTTCCAGCAGGCGAGCTCGCCTATTTGCTTAAATACGACTCGATGCAAGGGAATATGGATGTCGATGTCACTGCAGAAGGGGAAGATACACTTGTTGTAGGAGATCTGAGAATAAAGTCACTGGCAGAAAAAAAACATCCTCGTGATCTACCTTGGGGAGAAATCGGTGTAGATGTTGTGGTTGAATCTACAGGATTATTCCGCAAACAGGCTGACGCCCAAGGGCATATCGATGCTGGAGCAAAAAGGGTTGTAATCTCCGCACCAAGTGAAGATGGAGTAACTACACTCATAAAAGGAATTAATCACGACACATACAACGGCGAAGACGCAATAATTTCTAACGCAAGTTGTACCACAAACTGTTTAGCTCCGATAGTACATGTCCTCTTGAAGGAGGGTTTTGGGGTAGAAGAAGGCCTGATGACAACAATCCATAGTTATACCTCAGATCAGGTTTTAGTAGATGGTCCGCATAAAGATCCAAGGAGAGGAAGAGCTGCAGCGCAAAATATTATCCCTACGAGCTCTGGGGCAGCAATTGCAGTTACACAGGTGTTTCCAGAGCTAGAGGGGAAGCTTACCGGTATGGCGTTCCGCGTGCCCACAGCTGCTAGCTCTGTAGTAGATTTTAATGTGCGCACCAGCAAGGCTACTTCGATGAAAGAAATTAACGCAGCACTAAAGAATGCTTCTGAGACATATCTGAAAGGGGTCCTAGCTTATACAGAAGAGCCAGTAGTTTCATCAGATTTTATCCACGATGCACACTCGAGTATCTACGATGCGACAGCAGGGATCGAGCTAAACAGCAATTTCTTTAAGCTTGTCTCTTGGTACGACAACGAATGGGGTTATTCGAATAGGCTGGCTGAAGTTGTTGCTGAGGTATGTTCGAAGGGGCTATAAATGAACCCGAGAGATCTCGTATACAAAGACTCGGATATTGCTGGGAAAAGTGTTTTGCTGCGTTTATGTCTCAACGTTTCCTTTACAGAAGATGGCGAGATTGCAGAGAAATCTCGTCTAAGAGAGAGCGCAAAAACGATTAAGGATTTAGCAGCTAGTGCTAGACGGGTTGTGATCTTGGCTCACTTGGGTAGACCTGAGGGCAAGGAGGAAAAATACAGCCTAAATCGGATTTTGGAAGAGCTCCAAAAAGAAACTG
>JBMCLZ010000066.1:0-5212 GCA_048615025.1 Candidatus Dojkabacteria bacterium
AGAGCAAAAAAGGCTCAACACCCATGTCGATAAGCCTAGGAATTGCTCCAGCAGCCGAATTAGTATGCAGTGTGGCTAGAACTAAATGTCCCGTTAGGGCTGCTTGCACTGCCAACTCCGCAGTCTCTTTGTCGCGAATTTCACCAACCATTATAATATCTGGGTCTTGACGAAGAAATGAACGTAATCCCTTCGCAAAAGTAAGACCAACATCGCCATTTACCTGCACTTGGTTAACCCCATCTACGCGGATTTCGACGGGATCTTCTAAAGTCATTATATTAACTTCGGGTTTATTTAGTATTTGCAGAGAGCTGGCTAGAGTTTGGGTTTTACCAGAGCCAGTTGGTCCTGTAACCAAAACGATTCCTTGCGTTCTTAAAAGAGCATCCTTATATACTTTTAATGCCTGCCCGCGCATACCGGTGTCTTCTATACTCATCTGACCGCCACCTTTTTCTAAAAGACGCATAACAATTTTCTCTCCGTATACAGCAGGCACTACTGATACACGAAGGTCTACTGCAGTTTCTCCCAACTTCACTTGAAATCTTCCGTCTTGGGGGATTCTATGCTCGTCTATCTTAAGGTTAGAAAGAATTTTTACACGGGAAACCACAGAAGGATGCAACTTTTTGGGAAGCGTAAGTTTCTCTTGCAAAACACCATATACCCTAAACCGTACAGATATTTTTCCTTCTCTCGGCTCTATATGAACGTCCGAGGCTTTGTATTTAATCGCGTACTCCAATATCATGTTTACAATCTTAGAGACAGGAGCGTTGGCCAGGTTCCCTGTTCCTAACTCCGTGGTGGCTCCAACGGTACTGCCTAGAGCAGTATCCATATCGCCAACATCTTCCAAAGCTGCAGCAACTTCGTTGCCAACCGAAGCACCATATCTATTGTCTAAAACATAGTTTATAAGACTAGGTGCAGAGTAAATTGGAATGATCTTTTTCCCAGTTGCTGCTGCCATATATTGCACCTTTTGGATGTCTAGTGGATCGACCATTGCGACCTTTAGACCTAGAGGAGACATCGAAACGGGCACAGCCAAGTTTTGCCTTGCCAGATTCACTGGAATCTTTTGCAAGATACCGTCTGCTATCTCCACTTCAGACAAATCTACAAACTCGATCTCGTTCATGTCGGCTTTAGTTTTATAGACATCCTTCTCGTCTACTCCAGCAGCAATAAGAGCGTCCTCCATGGACTTACCGTTTTGAGTTACCTCTGCTTCTATCTGCTGTTTTTGATTCTGATCTATAAGTGCACGGGTAAGAGCTGCGGCAAGCAAATTTTCACTACCTATTACTGGCATACCGTTCCCAACCTGTGGATTACTATCTGTTTGTTGATGACCCAAATTTAATGTTTGCTCCTGATTCTGTGTCGGGTCTGGAGTAGCCGTGGTAGGAGGCACGGCAGCTACCTGGGGGGGCACCGCTGATAGCGCAGAGCCGGTCGTTGCAGCACTGTTGACTATTCCATTTATGTCTGGCATAGCCTGCATTTCTTGTTCATTTGGGTCGGGCAGTGTTGACATACGTTACAATAGTCTAAAACAAATTAACCAGAAAGAACAATGAACAATATTCCGAAGATTTTTTTAGGCTCTAGCAAGGAATTAATCACTAAGGCAAAACAGTTGCTAGATACTGAAACTGACGACCTACAGACCCTTCTTACAAAAAAAGATCTACTCATAATAGAAAAGCCAAAAGCGAAAGCTCAAATTGGGGTCGAAGAAGTTGCAAGGCTCATAAGTTTTTCTTACCAAAAACCAATCCTGGGAAAGCAGGCTTTCGCAATTATCATGGATGCACAAACTCTAAATATGCAAGCACAAAATAAACTACTCAAAATCCTAGAGAGCCCACCCGGTTATTTGCACATTGTGTTACTCTACAAAAATAAGGGAGGAGCCCCAGAAAAGATATTACAAACAGTTCAATCTAGGTGCGAAATTATTAATCTAAGTCGCAGAGAAAACTATGCGAAAGGGGGAGAAGAGGAGAGCAGTAACCAAATGCAAAAATACGCTTCAAATTTCAGAGAAAACTATCTTGAATTTCGCGAGCTTGTAGATAAATGCAAAGATAATCACGAGAAGCACGAACTAATCTCGCAACTAATAGAAGAGGTTATAAAAAGACTTAGCTCAGAAAGCGAGCTAAGCCTTGTAAACAGACTAAACGAAATCGAGCAAGCCAATAGACGAAATGCTAATCCAAAACTTCTAGTAGATAACCTGTATCTAACCTTAACTTCTTAGCAGCACTCCCTTTTTGCAACACGATTTCGACAAACCTCTGATCCTTGTATCCAGAGCTACCTTCTACAAGTGCCAGTTCGCCTTTAGGTACATCCTTTAGCCTCTCATAATAATTGATCTCACCTAGAGATGTTTTTACTTTTTCTCCAGCCTTTCTATTTAGTGCCCTAGCAGTAATTGTAGTTTTGCAATTCCCCCAATTGTCTATCCACCAAACCTTATTGCTTGGGTCTGGTAAGTTTGCCTCTTCTAAGATTAACTCTGTCGCTTTAACTTCTCTACCGGTAGTAAGCCACTTACTTAGCAATGGCACATACTCGAAACTACGAAACTGAGTATTTCTGATCCTTTCGTCTCTACAGTTTTCTTCCAGGTAGGCCACATGTACCTTATCGATTAAACCAAGCTTGTTTAGCAGACTTAATGTATAGCCTTCGATAGTGGAGACCACTAGTATGTCTTCGAGCCAGAAGAAACAAAATGGAGATCCATTTGCCCATCTTTCCTTTTCTCCCCTAGGAGCGACATTGACTGCTATCAGTCCTCTTGCTTTACCTTTCTCGTTACTCGAAGAACTCAAATCTATTAACTCTTCAGGTAAATTTATTGCAGCGTCCAACGCATCTATTAGATTACCTGCAGCCTGTATAGTTGCACTGTTTCCTAAGTCGTTTGCAATTGGAACGAAACCGATACTAACCTCAGGAAAAAGAGTAGCGTAGCGAGTTGTCTGGCGATTTATGTCGTTTGCGCTTGCACAATCATTAATAATAGTAATAAACATAAGCTAATATTTCTTATCTAAAATACATTCGAAGATTTTAATCAATGCTTTTTTGTCCCTAGCGGGACATTACCATTTGGGAGAGAACATTTTTGTTTAAGAGTTTTTTGTATTTTGTAGCATCGATCACTGCTGTATTCTACCTCTTAGTCTAAGAAATATACAAACCCTCAGCTCAAAAACTGGAGGTAATAAAAGAGCTAATTAAAGGAGATAAGCCCGAAAATCTAATCTACCCGAAAACGGTCAAACAAAAAAGTGTAATTGTTTGTTATTAAAAAACAGCCTATCAACTGCCCTTGCGGGTATGATCTCGCCCGCAAAAAATAGGTGATTGTAGTTTTCAGGCACTAGCTGATACTCTGAGAGAAGAGGGGGAGAATTCAATTTCATTCGCTTCGAACTCAAACTTTAGCGAGTACTTAGCGCTTTCGAAGGGAGATTCCCCGCTAAACTCTAGCGTTTTTGTGCTAAACGATGCACGAGCCAGCGTAAAGAAGAATAGGGTGGAGACAAAAGTAATTATTCCAATCACTGCTAAAATTTAAACTACCAGAACTTTCTTTATCAATTTGCCAGTCATTTAACATAAGCATTGTTCAAACCTTGCAGATCTGTCCCGCTATGCAGACAGGTTAGATAGCCAAGTGCTGAAGAATATTGAGATTCCAGTGGGTACCCGAGTGGATGATATCCCTACGAAGCAGGTCGGAGATAGCTGGATAGGAATAGGTGATGACATACTGAAGGTAACTCAAGACGAGGCATCAAAAATATAGAGACACCTGAATGACGGAGGAAGGTTTGAGATAGCAGAGTTTAACAACATCAGGAGTAACGTAAGCGCATTGAAAAATGGACAAGGAGGCTTTACACTCAGGAGTACGAGGTTTGATGTAGATTCACCTACCAATCCTATCCGGTTATGGCAAGGTGAAGGGCTTACGATCGAGTCCCTAATCAAAACATTCTCTGAAGATGGTTCAGTTTACCCAGGATTTATCAGATAATAGAGTTATTTGGCTGAATTTTATCTGGCTGGATTTAAGTAGTTCGGCTAAAAAGAAAATAAAAAAAGGCTCTGCGGGACCGACCGGGCTCGAACCGGCAACCTCTCGCGTGACAGGCGAGTGCTCTAACCAATTGAGCTACGATCCCGCAAAACCTTCTTCTTTGCAAGAACTAGCGTTATTTTAGCATAAAAGTTTGAGAATATGATTACAAAAAGGGGTTTGAGCAGTACTTGCTGAAGCATGCAATTAACCTGCTATAATAAACGCATGGCTGAAAAGAAAGCTAAAATTAGTAGTGCTTCCGAAGACTACGGAGCAGCAAATATTACGATCCTCGAAGGGTTGGAGGCGGTTCGCAAAAGGCCTGCTATGTATATTGGTGACTCAGGAGTAGATGGACTGCACCATCTCGTAAAAGAGATTGTAGACAACGCGATCGACGAAGCTTTAGCTGGAAGAAACGATCATGTTGGCGTCGAGTTATTACCAGAGAATGGAGTGCGTGTAATAGATCACGGAGCAGGAATCCCTGTAGATATGCACCCCAAAGCAGGAGTGTCTGCACTAGAAGTAGTTGCAACACAGTTGCACGCTGGAGGCAAGTTTGACGATAAGGCATATAAAGTTTCTGGTGGACTACATGGAGTAGGCTTGGCAGTTGTAAACGCACTTTGTAAGAAGATGGTAATCCGCGTTTTTAAAGATGGGAACGTCTATCAGCAAGAATACGAACGCGGTGTTCCAAAATACCCTACCAAAAAGACAGGAGAGAAGAGCAAAGATACAGGTACTACTATAGAGTTCTACCCAGACGAGGAGATCTTTGCAGACAAGAAGTTCAACTTCAAGCGCATACTAACCAGTTTCCGCCAGCAAGCTTATCTTACTGGTGGGGTAATGTTCAGGATTAGCGATGGCAGAAGCGAAGAGGAGCGCACAGAGCAAAAAGACGAGGGTGCGTCTAAAGACTACTCATTCTATTTCGATGGTGGGGTTAAGTCTTATGTAAGACAGCTAAACAAGAACTATAAGTCAATCCAGAATCAGATTTTTTATGTTAATGAAGAAGTAGACGTTGCAAATGGCGAAGACAAAGAGCAGGGTAGAGAAGAGCTAGTTGGTGTAGAAGTGGCGTTG
>JBMCLZ010000067.1:0-5106 GCA_048615025.1 Candidatus Dojkabacteria bacterium
CAGCACGGGCAAAAGGAACTCTCCTCAGAGTTTGCTGGGTTGGTTAAAGTGTGCTCTATTTCTTCCCAGTAGAGGCAAAGCGCCCCTCGCCGCGTTTAGTTTGCTTTAGCTCATTGACCTGTACAAACTCCACAAGTTGAAAGGGAAGAACAATAAGCTGGGCGATGCGCTCGTGCTTATCGATCTTGAAAGGCTTTTTACCTAGATTTCGTAGCGGAACAAAGTATTCGCCAACATAGTCTTCATCCATAATCCCGACAGAGTGGGGCATGTCTAGATTTTTCTTAATTGCAAGCGAGCCACGTGGAGCGAGCATTGCAAAATATCCTTCTGGTAACTCCAACGCAATTCCTGTAGGAATGAGCTCAGTCTCGCTTGGTGCAATTTCCACCTCTGTTCTTGCATACAGATCATACCCCGCAGCGCGATCACTCCCATGCAGGGGCACTTTCGCGTCTTTATGCAGCTTTTTGTATCTAATTTCTAGCTTATCCCCCAACTTGTCTTCCCACCTTCATCTTTTAAACTAACTCCGTATTTTTCTAAAAGCTCGTCTCGGATCTTGTCTGCCAGTTCGAAATCTTTCTCTTCTCTCGCTGCATCCCGCTTAGCAATCAGCTCTTCGATCTCACTTATAGTGTTTGGATCAAGCTCAGACTTTGCTCCGGTTTCTAAATTATCGAGACCTAAACCCATAACCTCGTCGAAGTCCAAAATCGTAGCTTTTTTATCTTCCGAATTGATCGCTTCATCCCTAAGCAAATCCCATACTAGCGCAAGTGCTGCAGGGATATTAAAATCATCAGAGATGCTTGCAATAAATTTCTCTTTGTATTCTTGGTTGATTTTTCCCCCGTCTGAAAGTCTTGCCAGTTTTGACTTTAGCTTTTCATAAGCAGAAGAAGCACCGTCTAAAGCCTCGAAAGTAAAGTTTTGCTGCGAGCGGTAATGCGCTTGCAAAAATAAGTAACGCAAAGCAAGTGGCTCGTATCCTTTTTTAGATAAATCATCTACAGAGTAGAAATTTCCTAAAGATTTAGAGATCTTCTCTCCATCGATCATAAGCCACTCGTTGTGCAGCCAGTAGTTAGCAAAAGTCTTACCAGTTACCGACTCCGACTGCGCAATCTCGTTGGTATGATGCACAGGGATATGCTCGATCCCGCCCATGTGGATATCGATTGTATCGCCTAGATCGGCTCTAGCCATCGCACTACACTCGATATGCCAACCAGGAAACCCAGCACCATTTTCTACTTCAGGGGAATCAAAAGGTGAGCTCCACCATTGCAGCGCATTCTTGTGCACTCCAGTTCTGAAAAACCACAACGCAAAGTCTTGTGAGTTTTTTTTTTCTGGGTCTTCGACCTCTCCAGCCCCAGCACCTGCTATGTTTTTCTCGAGTTTTTGCCCAGACAACTTGGTGTAATCTGCTTTTTTGGTGACATCGAAATAGATAGCCTTTGGAGTAGAGTAGGCGAAGCCCTTTTCGAGAAGCTCCCCAACCATGTCTATCATCTCTTGGACATACATCGTTGCCCTAGGTTTGCTCGTCGGCTCTAGAATATTCAGAGCCTGGGTGTCCTGGTCAAATTGTATAATATACTTATCTGCAATTTCCTGTGGACTTAATCCCTCACGTTTAGCGCCCTTTTCCATACGGTCCTCACCAGAATCTGCGTCTCCAAGATTATCTCCAGTTAGGTGTCCTACATCGGTATAATTGCGCACGAATTTAACCTCGTATCCAAGATATTGCAGTGTACGCCTGACCAAGTCAGCCATTACCATCCCGCGCATGTTGCCAATATGCTGAGTCCAGTAGACTGTTGGGCCGCAGTGGTAGAAACTCACTTTCCCAGGATGGAGCGGTCTAAATTCCTCTAGCTCTTTTCCAAGGGTGTTTTGTATCTTCATAGTAAATTATACATGAGCCGCCTTTCTAGCTTATCTTTCGGTTCCATGTTTTTATCTGTATCAATCTAATATTTTGTCGTAAAGTATTCTCTCCCAGCAAAAAACGGCCAATACCAGAAACGTCTACCGCGAGAAAGGTTTTGCGATTTGTGCGCTCTCGCGGCAAGGTATTTGCGCAAAAGGCCAGATGCTAAAGCTAGATCCAAGTGAAACTCTGGCTCTGCTTGCACGATGTTTTCCCCAAGTGCGCTGATATGCAAAGGCAAGTCCATGCGTTTCGTTATTGAATCTGGTGCGGTAGTGTAGATAGGAGTAAACTCACCTTCTGTCTGGGTTGCCCCTTCACCGCTGTGCCCTGCCAGATTTGCAATCACACGCGAGGCAACCACATGGTCTATATGCCCGTACAAGCCAGAACGTTCGTATGTGATAACGTAATCTATTGCTTCATCTTTAATATATTGCTTGATTTCCCTTTCGAGTTGCGTTTGGTGTTCGTCGAGCTTACCATCTGGATAATCCCATAGGCAAACATTGCTAGGGTCAACCCCTAGAATTTCTGCCGCATCTCGAAGCTCGCCAGCTCTCAACTTTGCTAGGGTTCTCTCTGGCAGCTTTAACAGCTCATCCCCTTTTTCGCCATGGGTCAGGCTTAAAATTTTCACGTCCGTTTCTTTTAGCTGTGCAAGAGAGGAGAGAAGGCCACCAGCACTCATCGTTTCATCGTCTGGGTGTGGGAAAATGGAAGCAACCCGTTTTCCTTCGAACTGCTTTAAGTCTAGGCTAAGAAAATTTTTTTTAACTAACATTTTGGAAAAAGCTAAGATATTGTAAACAGTTGGTCCAACTATTTACAGCAACAGCGGTGCAGGTACTCTCTGTCTATTTTCTTCTTATTCTTATTTCTTGCGTTACTAGCCTTATTTTCCATGATCAATAACTTTTCCGTTTTCGATTTTTATAATTCTCTCGGCCTGGTCTGCAACATCGCGATCGTGTGTAACCATCACTAGAGTTACCCCCATATTTTTATTTAGCTCGAACATTAGATCGATAACCTCTTGTGCAGTTTTAGTGTCGAGATTTCCAGTAGGCTCATCTGCCCAGACAACGTCTGGCTCGTGCACAAGTGCTCTGGCAATAGTTACTCTTTGGCGCTGCCCACCAGAAAGCTCAGAAGGCTTGTGGTCTAAACGGTCTCCAAGTCCTACCCTGGCTAACATTTCCGCAGCCTTTTTCTTTGCCTTAGTACCACTAAAACCATTTACAAGAAGCGGCATCTCGACATTTTCACTTGCGCTTAGTACTGGAATCAGATTAAAAGTCTGGAAAACGAACCCCATCTTTGCAGCTCTATATTTTGTCTTCTTACGATCTGGCATTCTTTGCAAGTCTTCCCCAGCAACAAGTATCTCGCCAGAAGTAGCAGTATCTATGCCGGAAATACAGTTCAGAAGTGTGGTTTTGCCCGAACCAGAAGGACCCATTATCGCGATCACTTCTCCTTTTTCTATTTCGAGATCGCCGTCTCTAAGAGCGTGTACCTCGTTAGGTTTACCTTGGTTGTAGATCTTTTTTACATCTTTTGCTTTTACAATCAACTGCGACATTTTTATATTTTTTTAATTTTTTTAATTCTTTTATTTTTTAATGTTGATTTAAATTATTCTACTCTATTCCGGGTAATTAGTCGCCTCTACAGGACTTAATCTACTAGCTCTAATAGAGGGAACCAACGCAAACAATAATGCCCATGCATATACCAGACCTGCAATAATTGCCAACTCAGACCAAGGAATTATCAGCTGAAAATCTGGATCTATCCTTTGCTGGACTGTAATTAGCTGGTTCATCCCAATGATAGCCATGCTAATCCCGATGATCAGTCCGATAAGTACTATCAAAGTAGATTCAATAAAGAAACTAAACAAAATTTGCCTACGCTGGAAGCCAAGTGCGCGAAGCATTCCAATTTGCTGTTTGCGCTCTTGCACAGATCTAGTCATGATAATTGCGAGTCCAGAAGTTCCAACTACTAAACTAAAAGCTAAGTAGCCCTGCAGTATGAGAAGGAGGGTGTTTAGCAAACCTTGGATCGCTCCTAGAATGTCATCTATAGATTGGATCAGGAAGATATCGTAGTCTAGAAGTGTACGCTTGATATTGTTTACCGCCTCTGTAGTATCTACTCCTTCCTTAAGCTCTACCAACATTACAGCTTGCCTGTAGCGTGCTAAGTATTCCGGGCTGAACCGACCTTCTACATGCTCATAACTAGTAATTACTCCTGAGTAGAATGAGATAAGCCCTGCAGTCTCGCCAGGAGTAACCTTTCCGATTACTGTTTTCCTACGCACTTCCCCCCCAAAAACGGTTCCAATTTCTACTGTGTCTCCAACCTGCAAGTCTGGCAAGCTAGATTGAAACTCAGCTGACGCGAACTCCTCACCTAACACAATAACGTCTGGGTTATTCACAACCTCTTGCCAGACCTCGGCGTCTGTTTCGAAACCAGGGGCGCGCTCATCTAGGTCCCGATCCGCCGTTAGGAGAAAGTCTGCAGGCAGAGCGCGCATTCCTAGCGAAAAGATATCGTCTTCATCGCTGCTAAAAAATGCACTCTGGTCTGTAGGAGGTCCCCCACCAGCAAAGCTTGCTTCTAGATCGCCAACTTTGTATTCGGGTAAGCCTACTTCTATTTCTTGGGCATTGATTGCATCTTCTACTTCTACTACTGCTAGAGTTTCTTCTCTGATTTCATCGATAACACTCGTATCTGGAACAGTACCAATTCCGACCTGAACATCATATCCACCAAGCGATTCATCGACAGTGTTTTCGAAGATATCGTTTATAAATGCTTTGTCGATACTTATAAATGCAATTAAGTAAATGATCAAACCAAACATAATGAGTGTTGCCCCAGTTCGTGAGTGGTTGCTTGCTGGGTAACGCAAGGCAATTAGTAAAACTGGCTTAACTTTGCCAATCGAACCAAAGAGAAAATCTAGAATTTTTACCAAAATGCCCAAGTTGAAGGTAATAAGGATTACCGAGGCAATAACCAAAGCAAGCGAAACGAAGAAAAATATGCCTAGTCCTTCTTCGTATTCAAGGGGTTTCGCAACGCGTTCTATTTCTGCAGAAAATGCCGTAAAGATAATAACCGCAAGTGCTGTTACTGAAAGT
>JBMCLZ010000068.1:0-5101 GCA_048615025.1 Candidatus Dojkabacteria bacterium
ATATTCTTTACCCTCATTAAGTCTTTAATATCCTTTTGCACATAGCTCTCGTAAAGCTCTCCAATCGCTTTGAGCTTTTGTTCCTCTAGGGCGTTTGTAGAAACTTCAGGGTAGTTACCCCAGAGAAGGGAGGTTTCTACAAGCTGGGAGAACTTTTCTAGCGCTTGTGGGTCTCCTGCCTGGGCGTAGATCCATTCGTCTCCAAGCGTGTTCGCGGCAACTTCTGCCAAGGACAAGGGCAAAAGGGTAAATACACGCTTTCTCCCCGTGAGCGCGTCGCCAAACTCGTCTTTAATCTCTACACTTGAGCTGCCAGAAAAGATGAATTTTGCGTTCACACCCGCATCGTAGAAGTATTTAAAGAAAGTTCCGGCGTTCTTCATGCGTTGCACCTCGTCTATGAAGATGTACATTCTTTGTTTGATTGACCTGATCTTTAGAAAAGCCTCCACCTTTTGTTGCGACTTAAAAAAGTCGAGATCGTTCGTGCGATCGAAATTGTAGAAGTGCACTTGTTCACCTCGCTCTTCCAGCTTCTCTGAGATCCGCTTTAGGAGGGTAGTCTTTCCAGATTGCCTGGGGCCGAGTACGATCAGGATTTTGTCGTTCTCTAGCTCTTGCTCGATTTCTTTTTGTAAAAAACGCGTAATCATAGTTAAGGATATCAATAATTAGACTAAAAATCAGTAGCTTATAAACGATGACATAAAAAACGATGTTAAGATGGTTTATGAAGGCAAAAAATTCTGAAACCTCTCCAGATTCAATCGTGCTTATAGACTCTAACGCGCTCTTGCATAGGGCTTATCATGCATATCCTTCTAGTCTTGCTACGAGAGAGGGGCAACAGACAAATGCAGTTTATGGCTTTACGAAGGCTTTGTTGGAGGTGATTTCTAAGTTTGAACCAAAATACTTAGTCTGTGTTTTCGACTCTGGCAAGCCGAGTTTTCGCAAAGAGGTGTATGAAGCATACAAGGCTAACAGAAAAGAGATGGACGATGAGCTAAGAGAGCAGTTCCCGCTTGCCAGAGAGGTCGTAAAAGCGTTTAATATCCCCGTTTTTGTAGAGGATGGGCTAGAGGCGGACGATCTTATCGGTACACTAGTAAAGAATAAAATCCCGCAGAATTTGCAGAAAGTAATCGTTACAGGAGACCACGACTTACTCCAGCTGGTCGACGATAATGAACACACAGTCGTTTACATGAGTGGTTCGAGCTTTAGTAGTTCGAAGGTGTATGACGCAGCCGCCGTAGAGGAACGCTATAAATTTACACCAGCGAAGATTATCGATTTTAAAGGACTAACTGGAGATCCATCGGACAATATCCCAGGTGTTGCTGGTGTAGGTAAGAAAGGCGCAACAGACATTTTGCAGCAGTTTGCCAACTTAGACGAGGTCTATGGATCGTTAGAGCGAGAGGAGAATATATGGTCCGAGGGAAGTTTTAAGCGTTCGGCAAAAAAACTCAAAGAGCAGAAAGAGCAAGCTTATCTCTCTCGTGAGCTAGCAACAATAAAAACAGACTGCGAAGTAAGTTTCGAGCTTCAGGACGCTGAAGTAGAAGATTATTCACAAATTGAGGTTCGCGATGTATTCAATAGACTCCAGTTTAACTCTTTGCTAAATAAGCTTCCGAAGACAAGGCGAATTATCAGCGGGGCAAGTAGCAAGGACGAAAATGGTCAGGCGGGTTTGTTTGATACCGGCACTAGTGCGGAGGAGCCAGTTATAAATAACAAAGACTCTGTCTTGAAGTACTACGAAGGGAATCCATATAGTGTTATTAAGGAAAGAAAGGAAGCAGTTTCTATTATCAGCAATATTTTAGAATCTAAGCCAGATCTAGTTACATTCGATACCGAAACAGATGGCTTGGATCAGGTAGATGCGAAAGTTCTTGGGTTAGGCTTGGGGGTGCATGGTAAGTACACCTACTACACTTCTAGCGCTATGGAATCGGAGGAGTTCGCTAAGAAGCTGCTCGAATTAATCAGACAGGAAAGCACTACTTGGCTAGCACACAACATTAAGTTCGACTGGCATATGCTTGCTAATTATTTCAGGCAATTTTCTGAGATAGATTACGAGCTACCAATAAATTATGCAGACACCAAACTAATTATATATTTGCTAGACCGAGGAATACCTACTGGTTTAAAACAAGCCGCTATCTCGCAACTAAACTTTTCGATGCTAGATCTTAACTTGCTTACTGGAAAGTCGGGGAAAAAGGTAGATGCGTCTGAGTTAGACGACGAGGTATTAGGACTTTATTGTTGTGCCGACTGCGAGGCAACTTTTCTATTGTACGAGAAATTAATGCCAGAATTAGAAAAAGACGAAAAACTGCTAAATTTGTACAAACAAATTGAACTTCCTTTAATTCCAATTTTAACTGCCATGGAACGCGAGGGGGTAGAGCTAGACGAGGAAAAATTGGCAGAGATTAGAAAAGAAGCGGTGGCCAGGGTAGAAAAAATAGAAAAAAGAGTATTCGATCTTGCTGGAGAGGAATTTAATATCGGTTCTCCAAAGCAGGTAGGCGAGATTCTGTTTGGGAAATTAGAGATAGACCAAGAGGCTGGGATACGAGTCCCCAAGACTAAATCGGGGACTTTTAGCACTAACGAGCGTACACTGCGAAACTTCTCGAGTAACTATGAGATTGCAGGTCTTATCCTCGAATTTAGAGAATTAAAAAAACTGATTTCGACATATATAGATGCTTTGCCAAAAGAGGTAAGTAACAGTAGTGGGATGATCCACACTAACTACAAGCAGACAGTTGCTTCTACTGGTAGGCTTGCTTCCTCAGATCCAAATTTGCAAAATATCCCAATAGCGTCGGACATCGGCCGTAGGGTGAGGGCTGCTATTTCAGCTGGTAAAGATAGGCAATTCTTAGCGTTCGACTATGCCCAACAAGAGTTGAGGTTACTTGCTCATCTAAGCGGCGAGCAAAAGCTCATCGATGCATTCAGCTCAGGCGAAGATATTCATTCGCTAACGGCAAGCGAGATACTTGGAGTAGAGCTGGAAGATGTGAGTAAAGACCAAAGGAGAATAGGTAAGACAGTTAACTTTGGCGTGGTCTATGGGATCTCTGGCTTTGGCTTAGCCGACAGGTTAAAGATCGAGCGTAAGCAAGCAGACGAATTTATTGCTAAATTCTTCGAAAATTATCCAAATGTAAGGCTTTATTTCGATAACTTGCTCGATGAAGCCAAGCAAAGTGGCGAGTTACGGACAATTTTAGGCAGAAAACGTGACGCTTCTGCACTTAAGTCAGAAAATGCTCAGGCGCGTAATGCTGCCGAAAGGGAACTAATGAACTTCCCGCTGCAGGGTGGTGCTGCAGATATTATGAAGCTAGCAATGCTCGAAGCGCCTTCACTTATCGCAGAATACCATGAGTTCGAGCCTAAATTGCACTTGCAGGTGCACGACGAGCTTATCTTTTCTGTGCCAAGATATCTAAAAGAAGGTGAGGTGAAGAAATTTGCCACAGCGGTCCAGGAAAAGATGTCTGGTGTATTTAACTTGTCTGTCCCGTTAGATGTCGATGCGGAGGTAGGTCAGAATTGGTACAAACTCGAAGGTTTGTTAGAGTAGTAATAATATAAAATAATATTACTATTTTTATGATTATTACAGCTACAGATTTTCAGCTAAGAGTTAATGAATATTTCACGAAGCTTATGAAAGGTGAGGAGATAATTATCGAGCGTTACGGGAAAAATTTTGCAGTTCTTGTTCCTTACGATGAGTATCAGAAAATGGTAGGCGGAGACCAAAACGAAAAGGGTAGTAGCCAGCATGTAGCAGCATCGGACGAAGTACCCAGCAAAACAAAGGTAGGGGGGTCTCTAGACTCTGGAGAAGTGCTAAAACTGCTTAAAAAACTGCTAAATGATTAGTAAATGATAGAATGATGTATGGGAAACCAAGCATCGACAAATAAACAATCAAAGAGTGAATCAAATAAAAGAGTTTTAGTAGGATGTGGTCTAATCGTGCTAATTCTCGTTGTTTGCTGGGTAATATCTAGCATAGTAGGGGTTTTGTTGTTTAATCAGCTCCAAGGAGAGACCAATTCTTCCAGAAACGAGCAACTTACTAGAAGAGAAGTTGGGCAGACCGAATTGGAAGTAGACGGAGAAACAGTAATAGAGCAAAAAATAGAGCAAGCAGAGGCAGCTAATCCTGATCAGGATTCTTATACGATTTCGATCTCTGAAGACGAGGCTTTAGACATATTAATAAGTCAAATAGAAATCCAAGACGACCCTGGAGCAATTGGGCTAGACATCCGCGAGGGTGAAGCGGAGTTCGAAGTAGATGTAATTGCAGTCGCTACTGCTACTGGCAATGCAGAAGACGTGCAGAACCCCTTTTTCGATGAGCTTTTTGTGTCTGTAGTCTTAGGTGAGGGGCAGCAGCCAGATCAGCTAGAAATTATAGAGATATCGACAGGTTCAGCATTCATAGATAGTTTTCTTCCAAGCTCGCTGGCAGAAGATATAGAAAGAGAGTTTAACGAAGGGCTGCGCGAGGGAAGTAACGGCGAGTTTAGGCTCAGTGCAATCGAATTTGCAGAAGACGAGCTCCTGCTAACTTACACGCAAACAAACTCTTCCAGTATCAGATGAATTTTTTAGATTTTACTAAGTATTTGTCTGAGCTAGAAAGGGAATCGGGTAGATTGGCCCTTACAGAAACGATCGCCCAGATGCTGACTGAATTAGAAGAAGAGGAGATTGGCGTGGCATTGTACTTGCTAAAAGGGCAAATAGGCGCGGACTACGAAGACCTGGAGTTCTACTTTTCTGCTAAGAGTATGGTGAATGCGATCCAATCACTCGCAGGAAAAGGAGAAGAGGGGGACATGTTTTCTTTGGTTTCATACGACGCAAGCTCGCGGTACGCTGAGCTTGGAGATTCGGGTCTCTTGGTGCAAGACTTCATAAAGGTTCTACAAGAGCATGGAGTAGATTCGTATAATCCAAAAGCGATCACTTTAGAGCAAATTCATAAGAAACTTAGAAAAATAGTTGCTACGTCTGGCAAAGGTTCTGTCGAGAAAAAATCTCAATT
>JBMCLZ010000069.1:0-5094 GCA_048615025.1 Candidatus Dojkabacteria bacterium
CACTGCTAAATGGGCTTTCAGATTTCTGGTCGTGTTTTTGTGCGGAAGTCAGGAGCGTTTTGGAGATGGAGGGAATCGAACCCTCGTCCGGAAACGATCCAGCCTAACAGGTTCACAAGTATAGAAGTGGTTGGGTTTTGCCGATACGCTAGAAACCACTCGGAAAACGCGTAACGGTTGGTAGCTTTGTCTTCGAGAATCACCCACTACCAAGTGAGATTCTCAGCACTGCGCCTTTTGTTCAGTTGCTTAAACCCCGCCGCAGGAGAGTGGTAAGCAACTATTGCTTCTAGTTGAAACTAGATTAAGCAATCGCAAAGTTTAGCTGTCCGAAGCTAAAGCTTGGAAGCTCAACGCGAACGTTGAACAAGTTCTTTACAGAACTTGAAACCTTGCTGAGCACGTTGTTATTGACGTTTGTTTCACAAGCCCGAATAGATTTAGCTGAAATCGGAGTCTCAGCACTTGCTGTTTGACCTTTCTATTTCCCGTCGATGCCAATGACATCCCCAGTTTTAAATGAGCTTTCTAATTGTAGCACAAAATTTACGGGATGTCCTATAGTATCGAGCTAGGGTTTATAGTGTTTGCCCCCATTTACATATATCGTGTTCCCGTTTAAATAACCCGTTTCTTCTGAAATGAGCCAGACTAAAGTTTTTGCTACGTCATCTGTCGTCGACACCCTGCCAAGAGGATTATTTTTTGCAAAAGACTCCCACATCTTTGGGTCGTCACCTCCCATTTTATCCCACATTGAGGTGTAAGTTGTGGTAGGAGAGATCGCATTTACTCTAATTCCATACTTTCCATAAGCGGCGGTTTGCATCATAGTGAGCCCATCTAAAAATCTCGTTGCAAGGCAGTAAGCTGGAAATTTTGGGTTAGGCTTATCTCCTAGAGAAGAGCTAACGTTAACAATCATTGCGTTTTCACCATTTTTAAGGAGGCTAAGAGATTTTTGAGTCATTAGGAATGCTCCATAAGCTTTCGACTCAAACACTTCTTTAAATTCATCAAACTTAACATCCTCCAGAGGAGTTGGGATCTCTTTTGCCGCATTGTTCACTAACAAATCTAATTTCCCGTGTTCTTGCTCGATTGTATCAACAAGTTCATCAATCTCTTTTTGATTGCGTACATCAAGCTTGGTAAGTGAGGCAGAACTTTTGCCAATATCACGCAAAACTTCCTCTCCAGACTTTTTATCCGAGTTGTATGTAACATAAACAAACCATCCATTTCTTCCTAGCTCCTTTGCCATTGCAGCCCCTATTCCTTTCGATGAGCCAGTTATTAATGCAACTCTCTTATTTCCCATAGATTGATTCTAGCATCTCAAGCCTTGGCGAACATCAAAACGCCAATGTTTTTGTAGCCAGATGCATGCAATACGCCTAAGCACTCGCGCATAGTGCTGCCGGTTGTGTAGATGTCGTCTACAAGCCAGATCTTACGGGTTTTTAGCACTTTAGCCTGCCAGTTCAGCGCAAAAGCGCTGTCCAGATTGTCTTTTCTCTGGTTTTGATTCATCCCAACCTGGGTTTTCGTGTCTTTTACGCGCGTCAAGAGCGGAGTAGGTGTAAGGGCCATTCCTAGGATCATAAGCTCTACCTGGTTAAACCCGCGCACAGCCTTTTTCCCTGCAAATATCGGCACAGGGGCAAAGATATCCCGCTCCCAGTCTATCACTGGAGGCTTATTAGCTTGGGCATCTAGAAGCTTTGCTTTTAGAATCGTACCAGCAACAAAGCAGAGCTGAAAGTAGCCTTGGTGCTTGCCATACTCCCAGAGAAGCTCAATAGCGCGGTTATAGCAGAAGCCAAAATGAATATCGACCATAAGCCCAGAGCTAATCTCGACTGCTTCAGACTCTTCTTCCTGCAGTAGCTGGGTGGAGCAAGAGCTGCAAATATACGTTCCAAAATCATCGCAATAGATACAAGTCTTGGGAAGTAGAAAGTCGAGTAGTAAATCCATAGAATAATTATCAAATGAAAAGATAAGGAGAAGATGAACAAATTATGAAGGGAAACTTATGCTTGCTATAATTGCCCATGCAGGTAAAACAGCTAGAAAAAGGGGCATACGATCCAAAAAAGACAGAACCAGAAATTTTAAAATTTTGGCTTAGCGAAAAGTATTACAAACCAGAAACAGCACGCGAAATTTTTTATAAGCAGGGTAGATCAGATCTAACGAAAGGAAACGAGCAGAAGTTTTCGCTTATTAATCCACCGCCCAACGCCTATGCAAGGCCACATATTGGCAATGTCTCGGGTTATGCTTACCAAGATGTGTTTGCAAGGCGCGCGAGGTTGCAAGGAAAGGTGACTCTAATGCTGCCTGGAAAAGATCATGCAGCGCAGCAAGCAGAAGTAGTTTATGTGCGCGACGTGCTTACGCCAAAGGGTAAGAAAAAATCCGACTTTACACGCGAGCAGTTTTATAACGATGCATACGAGTATTTCACGAAGATTATGAAAACCGCTCAGCAAGACGAGCAGCGGATAGGGCTTTCGAGCGATTTCGATCGAGATCTTTTTACGCTCGACCCAAGAATAGAGCAGACAGTTATGGAGACATTTGCCAGGATGTGGCGAGAAGGTATGGTGTATAAAGGGGTTCGCATTGTGAACTGGTCACCAGGGCTCCAAAGTGCAGTTGCAGACATCGACACCGAGCGCGAGCAGGTAGACTCAAAATTCTACTATCTGCGCTATAAGCTTGCAGGCCGGTTGGATCAGTCGATTAAGAATATTAGAGATACATTTAAAAAGAATAAGTTTTTAAAGGGGGATTTCTCTGAAATCGACCTATTAGCCGGGCTAGAGCAACCAAGTAAGCAGATCAAGAAACAGGCTAAGCGTTTTAAGCACTTGGAAGATGTCGTAACCAACGAAGAGCTAGAGGCAAATTTGGACTCGGAACGGATTAAGTTGTGGGTCAACCTCGAAGAAGCTGAGACGGTAGAAGATTTAGCAGACGAATTAGAGATAACAGGGCTTGTGGTTCCGTTTAGCGGCGATGTGCAGTTAGTAGCAGGTAAGCCCAGCGAGGAGTTTATAGAATTTGTGTTTAAACACTCGCTACGCTTGTACGGAAGTTGTTTTGTAAGAAAGTTTGCAGACGATAAAAATTTACCAGACGCCATGGTAGACGACGGCTATCGCCGCGGATTCATCATCGGAACAGTAAGACCAGAGACAGTGTTTGGCGATACAGCCATAGCAGTCGATCCAAAAGACGAGCGCTATGGCCACCTTATCGGAACTAAAGTGAGACTCGAGGGAGCACAAGGAGAACTGGAACTGCAGGTCATTGCTAACCCAAGAGTAGAAACAGACTTTGGATCTGGGATGCTAAAGGTAACCCCAGCGCACGCTCCTACAGATTACTCCATGTATTTAGAGCATAACGAGGAGAATCCAACTCAGAAGATAGAATATTTGAATGTGATCGGCAAAGATTCGAGACTTAATCATATGGCTGGGAAATATGCAGGGATGCATGTAGAAGAAGACAGGGAGAAGCTTGCAGAGATGATGAAAAATGAAGGATTTATTGTCTACGAAGAGATGAGTAAAAGCAACATTATTATCTGTGAACGCACTAAGACTGTTATTCAGCCGCTAATGTCTAGCCAGTGGTTTATCGATACCGACAAGCTTAAGATCCCCGCCTTAGAAGCACTACGCGAGCAAAAAGTAAGAGTACATCCCGAAAACATGACCAAAAAATTAGACTATTGGCTAGAAAATCTTAGGGATTGGCCTATTTCTCGGTCGATCTGGTGGGGGTATCGAATTCCAGTTTGGTACAAAGGAAAGCTTAGCGAGGAGACGAACGAGTTTGGGCAGATTGTAGTAAAAATTGCGAATAAAGAGGTAAACTCCATGGAGGAAGCAAAAGAAAAAGGATTGATGTGGTTAGCTCTGCCAGAAGAATTCTCTCCGATTTTGGTGCCAGGGCGTTTTGCTCCAGAAAACCCTACACTTTACGCTGAATTAAAAGAAAAATTCCCAGCGGCACGTTTAGTAGAAACAGGTAATATCGATCAGGAGTATCAAAATTACGAGCTACAATTTAATAAAATTAATTTCGACGAATCCAGCGTAGTAGTGGCGCATTCCCTCGGTGCTGCTGCAATAATAGATTTTATTTTATCGAAGAAAATTAAAATTAAATCTTTGGTATTACTCGCCCCATCTAACGATGCATCGGGGATGTACGAAGAATATAAAATTAAGGGTTTTTGGAGCGAAGAAGACCGTATGGGGGAGCTCTTAGATTATGTATCTGAGATAAAACTAATTTATTCCGACAACGACGAGGTATATTCCCAGGATAATTTTCTAGATTTTGCTTCAAAGATCGGAGCAGAAACGATATTAGAAAAAGGTAAAAAACACTTTGCTAGGATTAACTATCATTTTTCTTCTAAAGAGCTCGAAAGACTACTAGAGAAATACAATCAAGAGCATAAGCAAGCAAAAAGCATAAGTACTAAAGAAAATATTTCCTCTGCTGCTGTTCAGGATGAAGACGTATTCGATACCTGGTTTTCCTCCGGACAGTGGCCATATGCCACCTTACAAGCAACTGGAATGAATAGTTACTACCCAACAGATGTAATGGAAACCGGTTACGATATCCTAGAGCTTTGGGTTAGCAGAATGCTCATGCTTGGTCTTTATACCCAAGGAGAAGTCCCTTTTAAAGATGTGTATCTACATGGGCTAATTAGGGGCGAAGATGGGCAGAAAATGAGTAAATCTAGGGGCAATCTTGTTTATACAGAAGACATTGTCGAAGAATATGGGGCTGACGCCTTGCGGATGATGTATATCGTCGGAAACAAGGCTGGTGCGAGCTACAGGGTCGATCGGGAAAAACTTAAAGGTTATCGTAATTTCTTAAACAAGATTTGGAATCTGAGTAAGTTTATTCTTATTAATCTACAAGCATTGCCAGAAAAATACGACGAGTACTTTATGCAGCAACTGCAGAATCTCGAGCAAGGCAGCCCTGAAGTTAAAGAAATTTTTAACGAACTGAATGAATTAGTCGATTCGGTTTCTGGGCACATGGATA
>JBMCLZ010000070.1:0-5085 GCA_048615025.1 Candidatus Dojkabacteria bacterium
AAAAACATTTAAAAATGTAGCAAGTTCTTGGCAAGGATCAGACTCAATTGTCCTTAGTCTGTTTGGGAAAGATTTGGAGGGTGCAGAGTTTGATCTAATCCGCGATTACGCCAACGGAAGCCAAAAGCTGAGGTTGTCTCAGTTCGAAACAGACGATTACAATAAAATCCAGAATGGGATAAAGGAAAGGGTCGGCATCCCAGCTAAAGACGTATTTGAATCTAGTATGTTTATAAAACAAGCTCAGGTAAGCAATATTCAGATAAGTAAGGACTTAAGAAATAATCTTCAGAATGTATCTAGCCTTGCAGATGGGTCTACAGGGAGGGTGAATGTCGAGGCTGGTTTAAAAGATTTGCGTGATGAACTAAATGAGCTCGAGCGCGGACTAAAGCGGCCAGCGAAAAACCCAGGAAGAATAAAGGCTACAGAAGATGAACTAGGGGAGTTGAAGCGCCAACTTGCAGAGCTAAGGGCAGAATGGCAGAAGTTTTCCCAGGCTAAAAAAAGCGAGCCAGAGGCTGGGGGGCAGCTGGAGTAGACGAATAAGAAGATTGCCGAGCTAGAGACATTATTCGACAACTACAAAAAGAACGAGCAAGGGCAGAAGGAGATTAAACAAATTGAGCAAAGTCTTAAGCAGATAAGCGCTACATTGCAGACGATTCGTAACTCGGAAGCAGAGTTAAAACAGATCGAAGCCCAGCTAGGAACTTTTCCTGGGTTTAAGAAAGCTAATCTCGACGAATTGGCAACTATATTGCAAGGTTTGATGCAACGGATCAAGCTTGCGCAAGAGGTTATACAGGATCTAGAAAAAGACTTAGCTAAGACAGGGGAAAGTGAACGCCTGAATTACCTCCAAGTGAGTGAGCAGAAGCAAAGGGGGCGCGATTTACTTCAGTTGGGTGGTGGAGGAGCAGCAGTGGGGTTTGTAGGTTTTGTAGTAGGTGTAATATTGAGTAGCTTAATTATACAAATACTGAGTGCTTTTCTTTTGATCCCAGGGATACTAGTGTTCTTCTGGGGACTGGTTAAGTCTTCGGGTTCTAGTGTTATTTCTGTGAGCGAGGGGGTTGAGAGTGCTGAAGTTCGCTCCCTTAGAGAGCAAATTGTTTCGCAAAAGGAGAGGGTGGAGCTAGCAAAAAAAGAGCAGCAAGAGATAATTTCACAGTATGGGTTAGAAGACTCAAATCAGTTTTTTACCCAAAAAGCGCGGTTTGCAGCATTGAAGTCTGAATACGAGCGCGTGCAAGCAGTGCTGAGCTCACAGTTGGGAGATAAAACCGCCATGCAGTGGCAAGAGGAAGAGTCTAAATTATTGGCACAGAAGAAAGAAATCGAGACTAATCTTCTTACAGAAGAAGTCCGCGCCGCTGCACTGAGCCCAAACGATTATCTCAGGCAGCGCCGCGATCTAGACATGCTTCTTATCGAACGGCGCAAGCTCGAAAAAGATACCACCAAAAACGAGATTATTTCGGAGACAGTTACAGTAAGCGAGGAGGAAATCAACAGACTAGAAGAGAAGAAAGAGATTTTAGAACAAAGATTGGGAAACCTGAACAAGAGAGCAGCAGTGCTTTCCAAAACAATAGACTATCTAGAGCAAGTTATAAAGCAAACCAGCAAGGGGGCAAGCGAACTGGTGGCGCAAATAGCAGAGCAGTTCCTCCCAAGGCTTACAGAAAACCGCTACAAAGATATTCGCCTAAACGAAAACTACGATCTCGAGGTGTTCTCCTCTGAAAAGAACGATTGGGTTAAGCCTTTAGACACTTTGTCTCTTGGTACTGCAGATCAGATCTACATCCTAGCTCGCGTTGCTCTTGCTAAAACTATTCTCGGCGGCTCTTTGCCATACCTATTTCTAGACGACCCATTTGTTACATTCGACTCAGTAAGATTGGGGCAAATGAAGGAAATCTTGCAGGAGCTTGCCTCAGAAACACAGATCTTTCTCTTCACTCACGGCGAGCATTACAAAGATTGGGGCAATTTAGTCGAGCTCTAAAATCCTCTTCTTCCTCCTACATTTTAACTGGTAACATTTTGCTAGTATGTAAGTAAGAATGCACTTTTTTATTTATTATGCACAAAAACCTTTTAGTTTTCTTCTTGGGTTGATTCTACTGTTTGGTTTGCTTGGTGTCGATTCTGCAGTTATTCACGGCCCTGCGCTTGGGGTCAGTTCGGCGGTTTTGGCGAGGGATCTTGGCGAGATCCAGCGTGAGCTTAAGCAGAAAGAAGAGGAAAAGGCTGCAATCGATGCAGAGCTTGGTGAATTAGAGCAGAACCTTGCCGAAAAAAGGGCAGCGGAGGGGTCCGCGAGTAATGAACTGGAGAAAATCCAAGCAGAAATAGATCTTATCGAGGCTGAAATCGCTTACAACGAAAAGCAAATGGAGCAGCTCGAGCGCGACAAGGAGCTTAAACTTTTAGAACAGGAGGAGAGGGAGCGCAAGCAAGACGAACAGGTCGAACTTTCTTACAAGTCTTGGAAAGCAGGGAGTCATATCGACACATTTTTTTCTGGCGGCAACTTTGTGCGGCAGCAGATTTACAACGAATCGGTAACGACGAAGGCTCATGGGGGGATCTTGGGTCTAGCAACTGAGATTGTGGGACTGCAAGAAGATTACGAGGAATTTCTAAGCTCGAGTGAGTCACTTCAGGGCAGTATTGAAGAGCTCGCAGAAAAGAGGACAGAGGCGCAGGCAAGGCTAGATGCAGTAAGGCAAGAACGCTTAGCGGTCTCGCGTGAGGTCTCTGGTGTGCGCGGGGAGAGCTCGAACTTACAGACTGCAATAGACGAGTTAAGCGCTGAGCAAAAGGCTTTGCAGCAAAAAGAAAACGACCTTACCAGAGGGACCCCAACCGGTGGAACCAGAGAAATCGCAGATGGAGAGTATTATTTTTCTGGGACCGGGCGTGATCTTTACCAAGGGCACGGGGTTGGTATGTCTCAGTATGGCGCTTTGGGAGCAGCACTGCAGGGATGGGACTACAAGAGAATACTAGAGTTCTATTTTCCAGGTACAAGGGTAGATTCTAGCGTGAGCATGCCAGCAAGCATTAATGTAAATGGCTATGGAAGTATGCCACTCGAGACTTACGTTGCTGGTGCTGGAGAAGTTCCAGATGTTGCTTGCGAAGACATTGGGGTAGAGTTTAGCCCAAATAATTTCTGGGGGTGTTGGCCTCGGGAAGCTATCCTTGCGCAGACTGTTGCATTTAGAACCTTTGGTGCAAGGCGTGCAGGTGGAATAGCAACAGACACAACAGCACAAGTATACAAAGGTGGGAACGGAAAGCAGTGGGCAGCTCAGGCAACAACAGGAGTAAGTGTAAATTACAATGGCGGGGTTGCCAACGTCTTTTACTCTTCAGATAATAACCAGGGTTTTGGGACTGCGAATAACGATACAGTCTGGAGCAGTTTCTCTGGCAATGGTAGCCCATTGCCTTATCTGAGGTCGGTTAACGACAACTCTTTTGCTTATAAGTCGCAGTGGACAAATTGGAGCTGGCGCACCAATTCTTATAGTAACGAAGATCTGAATAGCTTTCTTGCTTGGGGCGCCAGCTCCAGCTCTGTTTCGAGCTCAACGCGGAGTTTTGTTTCTGAGATCAGAAACGACATTGGTTCTCTTCGATCGATCTCCTTCCAGCTCGATCCATCGCGTAGGGTAAACAAACTAGTGCTTAATGGAGATAGGGGGTCGCGCGAGATCGCGGGCTGGCTCTGGAAATCTCTTTGGAACGTCTGGGTAGGTACTGTTAAGCCCTCTGGTGAAACAGACTATATTTATTCACTTACTTTCTCGATGCAGCAAGGGTAAACGTTAGTCACAAAAACGCTCAGAACTAGGAAAGATTTTAGCTTGACACAACCACGTCTTAGTAGATAAAATCTATTGTTATCTATTATTGTTTAGCAAAGAAAATGGTTATCAACTCTACAGAGTTCCAACAAAAAGTAGGCTACTACCTAGATTTAGCAGATCAGGGCGAAGAGATAGTCATAGAAAAAATTAGACCAAAAGGGAAAAGGTATATATTGCGTAGCAAACCGTTCGAATACTCCGATCTGGCAGAAGTCAAGGGAAACACTCTAAGAGATATTGCCTCGGAATATAAGGTGAGCTACGAGGAAAAAGACAGTGTTAAGTATCAACGTAAGGTGAGATCTTAGATGAAGTATTTGCTAGACACCAATTTTCTTATTGCTTTGCTAGACGAGGGGAACGATAAGCATAAAGATGCAATGGAAATTGCGTATGGTTTTGCAGGAGATAGTAATTTCGTAATCCCTTCGTTTGTTGTGGCAGAAATGCTTGTAGGGACAGATCAGCACGAAACCGTTTTTGCCTTTCTCGACAGACTCACAGATGCATTCGAGGGGATTACTTCAATCGATCTTAGGTATATTGGGCAGATAAAGTCAGAACTAAGGAAGAGACTAAGAGCAAACGATTGCTTAGTTCTAGCGATAAGTTCTCGCACCAAGGCAAAAGTAGTCACATTCGATATAAAACTACAAAAAGCAGTGGGCAAGCAGCTTTTGTAAGGGATTTAGCTGTTATAATTGTAAGCAAATGGCAGAGGCGATAAGTGTACCAAGCGAAATGTTCTCAAGGCGCGACAGCGATTTTGTTGGTGGGGTAATTATCGATCCGCCAGATAACGACATTAATTTTGCTACTCAAGATAGGGACGAAGAGATCTATGTAGTCTTGCGTAAGGCGGTGATCACAAACTTCGGCTGGGTGTTAAATCTATCTTTTTATTTCGTTTTGCCAATTGTAATATATGTTGTTCTGCTCGGTTTTGGCGCAGATATTTCTGGTTTGTTCCCCGACGGCTACTTGTTTACTATCCCACTAATTTACTACTCAGTGCTCATAACCAGCGCAATCGTCCAGTTTAATAAGTGGTACTACAATTTGCTAATCATCACTAATAAAAGGTTTGTAAACTATAGCTTCCGCCCGCTCGCAGCCTATAAAGTCTCCGAGGCCAACCTAGACAACATCCAAGACGTGTCGCAGTCTACTATCGGGGTTTTACCTTCTGTTTTTGGAT
>JBMCLZ010000071.1:0-4988 GCA_048615025.1 Candidatus Dojkabacteria bacterium
AACAGATTACGAAGCAATTCTTAACGAAGGGCGTAAGCTTGCGCAGCTTGGCGAGCAAGTGTATGTAAAGGTGCCAATGATCCCAGATGGGATAAAAGCAGTTAAACAGTTTAGCGCAGAAGGGATTAAGACTAATGTCACCTTAGTTTTTTCTCCTGTACAAGCTCTGCTAGCAGCAAAGGCAGGTGCAAGTTTAGTTAGTCCTTTTGTTGGTAGACTTCACGACTCTGGCCAGGATGGGACTTTTCTTATCGAGCAAATTAGGCAGATATACGACAATTACGGATACGAGACTGAGATTTTAGTTGCATCAGACAGAACAGTAATGGACACAGTCAATGCAGCACTAATCGGGGCAGATATAATTACGCTTAAGTACGACAATCTAAGAAAGATGTTTAGTCACCCACTTACGGATCAAGGTCTAGAAAAATTCTTAGAAGATTGGCGTAATTCTGGACAAGAGTCGCTTGTATAACAAATGGAGACGCTAAGTAACGAACAAGGAATCGGAGAATTTATAAAAGAGGTAGAGTTGCTCTTAGCAACGCAGGAGAATGTCGTGATTGCATTATCTGGAGGGCGTTCAGTACAAAAGTTTTTCGAGCTTTTAGCGGGCGTGTTAGAAGAAAAAAAAGCCGATTGGGCAGATAAATTGAAGTTTGTGCAGTTAGACGAGCGTATTGTTCCTGTAAGTAGCGAGCAGTCTAATTATCATCAGAATCAGATGATCCTAGATACTCAGGCAAAAGGATACGAATTTGTGCCAGTTCCAACAGACAGTGAGCGTCCCGCTAAAAAATATACAGAAATGGTTGGGCAGATAGATCTGATCGTTGCAGGCGCCGGGAAAGACGGGCACATAGGCTCTCTTTTCCCAAACCATGAGCTCTTAGAGATCGACCAGACCGTATTTGTAGAAATTTCCGATTCACCGCGGCCGCCTGCAAGGCGAATAAGTGCCTCACCTGGACTAATTCGCTCGGCAAAAGTTGCTTTCCTCTTCTTTCTAACTGAGGAAAAAAGACGAGCTTGGGAAGACTTTAAGAATCCTGCAGTATCTTGGCAACAGTGCCCCGTTAAGATCGCAAACGATGTTAGCAAACTTTACATAATCTCGGATTTGGAAGGTTGATCTATGTCACTAAGGCAAGCTTTGGTAATTTTTGGTGCAAGTGGCGATTTAGCAGCAAAGAAAATATTTCCAGCGCTTTTTAGTATAGAAAAAAAGGGTCTACTGGGAGATGATATAGAGATAATTGGTGCATCTCGTAGAGAATGGGAAAAAAAGGCGTTTAGTGAGCACGTAGCTAAGCAGTTAGATGGGCACCAAGATCAAGATAATGCTTGGAAACGTCTTAAAAATAAACTAGATTTTGTTCAGGTAGAATTTACAAATCAAGATCATTACAGAGATTTAAAAAAATATTTAGAAGAGAAGAAATACCAGCGGGTAGTCTTCTATTACTCTGTCGCTCCAGAGTTTTTCGAGCAGATAACCGAACAAATTAGAGCGACTCGCATCTTAGAGGCTTTAGAAGACTACTCTGTTGTTGTCGAAAAGCCATTTGGACACGACTTAACATCTGCCATAGCTCTGCACGAGCTATTTACCTCTGTGTTTGCAGAAAAAGAGATTTATCGTATCGACCACGTGCTAAATAAAACTGCTTTGCAAGATATTATAGATTTTCGCAAGCACAACTTTGCTTTGTCTCAGCTGCTATGCGCAGAGAAAGTAGATCATATCCAGGTAAACTACTCTGAAGATATTGGCATTGGAAATCGTGGTAATTTCTACGAAAAGACTGGTGCTATTCGCGATATGGTGCAAAGCCACATTCTCGAGGCGTTAGGTGTGCTTATGGCAGACATACCAGAAGATTATAGTGCTTCTAGCTTGCAGGAATCCAGAAAAGAGCTTATTGGCTCTTTCAGTTTCGAATCCAACGGGTCTAAAGCTAAAAAAATTATTACTGGGCAGTACGAAGGTTACACCCAAGAAGAAAATGTTGCCACGGACTCTAATGTAGAGACTTTTGTTGCCCTCAGGCTTAAGTCGAATCATAAGAAGTGGAAAAATACACCAATTTATATAAAAACTGGTAAAAAGCTGAACAAAAAGTACTTCGATTTACATGTAGTTTTTAAGTATGATCCGAAAAATGTGTTCACATTTCGTATTTCACCTAACTCGGGAATAAACCTCAGGCTTTGGAAGGACGAAAATGTAGATCTTTCATATTGTTACAAATCAGAGAAGATTTCTGATGCTTACGAGAATTTGCTAAATAGTGTGCTGGTAGACAAGAAACTAATGTTCGTGTCTCAGGAAGAAGTCGAAGCTAGCTGGGCACTGATCGACAGCATCCGTAACCAGTTAAAGCAATCTGGCCAAGATCCGATCTTGTATGAGCCAGGAAGTAAAGGTCCTGCGGAAGCTGACGAAATTATGGAACATGGCGGCTGGCTAGACGAGACTATTTCGGACTTTTGTAAGATTTAATTGGTAAATAGAAGAATCGTTCTATGAGAATAGTAATTGGTGCAGATCACAGGGGGTTCGAGCTTAAGCAACAATTGGTGAGCATTCTTAGTAGGGAGGACTACGAGATTCTAGATGTTGGGGCTGGAGCGTACGTAAAAACAGACGACTACCCTGTTTTTGCTTTTCGCGTTGGACGGGAAGTGAGTATGGGGGCAAAAGAGCAGGAAAATGTTGTTGGCATTCTTGCTTGTGGCTCTGGAATTGGGATGAGTATGGCAATAAACAAGTTGCCTAGGCTCAGGGCAGCACTCATCGATTCTGTAGAGCAAGCAAAACAAGATCGGATCGAGCACGATTCTAACTGTCTAATTCTTGAAGCAGATGAAAAAACGGGCAAAGATTATGAACAGCTAGTTTTGGCTTGGTTGGAAACCAAATTCGCTGGGGGGAGACACTTAAGAAGAGTTAATCAGCTAAAGTTTCAAGAAAAATTGCTTTATCTCCCCTACTCTTTTGGCAAACTAGTAATTCCAGCAATAATGGAGAAAGAAGAAGAAATGTTTTATCGGAATTTAGAGAAGTTTTACCGCGAAACTAGTACCTATCCGCTGCTAAACATCGATATCGCAGAAAAAAAGTTTGTTGGAGCAGATACCGTTTCTGCGGAGGTTGTAATTGGGAAGCTACATGAGCTCGAGCGCTCTCACTCAGAGCAACTCTTCTCGGTTCATCTAATGTTGGAGAATCCGAAAAGTGTCTTGGAGAAGTTAAATGGGCTAAAAAATGTCTATTTGGTATATGTTCATGCCGAGGCTGAGCTGGGCAATATTTTTGCTCAGGAATGGAGCTTTTCTCTTGCCCTTGTGTTGAATCCAGACACCGAGCCTAGCAGAGCAGAAAAGTATTTTAAGCATCTTTATGCTGTCCAGCTAATGACAGTTAGCCCTGGCCGGCAAGGAAGGAGATTTATGCCAGAGGTTTTATTAAAAAGTAAGGAGTTAAAGAATCTCGGCTTTAGCGGAGAGATTCATATAGATGGTGGGGTTAACGCAGAGACGATTCCACTAATTCTTAGAGAAGGTAGGATCGACTTATTTAATGCAGGTTCTGCTCTAGTTGGGGATGAAGACCCTAAGGGCGAATTTTTCAATTTGTTAGAATTAGTAAATGCAAAAAATTGAATCTATCTTAGAGTTAGAGAAAAAAGCAAAAGAAATGCGCCTTGAGGTGATGCGCATGTTAAAAGAGGCTGGATCGGGACATGCGGCTGGTCCTTTAGGGTTGGCGGATTTGTTTACAGCATTGTACTTTAATGTATTAGACCACGAGCAAGATGTGGTGTTGGTTTCGAATGGGCATGTCTGCCCTATTTGGTATGCTGTTCTGGCTCATACAGGCTACTTTCCTGTAGAGGATTTGGCGAGTCTAAGAAAGCTGGGTTCTCACCTGCAAGGGCACCCGAAAAATATTGCCACACCTGGCGTCTTCAATTCTTCAGGTCCGTTAGGTCACTCTGAAGGGCAGGCAATTGGCGCGGCATTTGCAAAAAGATACGACAAAGATAATTCTAGAGTGTTTTGCTTTCTGAGCGACGGAGGACAACAGGAAGGTGCTGTTTGGGAGGCGATGTTAGTTGCAGCAAAGTATAAACTGGCCAATCTGACATTTATCCTAGACTGGAATGATGTCCAGATAGATGGTCATGTTACAGAGATTATGCCATTGCCAGATTTAGAGGCGGTATATGCAGATTGTGGTTGGGAAGTTACAACAATAGACGGAAATGATATGCCAGAGGTTCTCCAAGCATACGAGCAAACTAGTCCAGAGATGAGCGAAAAACCTAAGCTAATACTTGCCAAAACACTTTCTGGTAAAGGGGTTTCGTTTATGGAGGGTAAGTACGAGTATCACGACTGGAAGGCATCAGAAGAAGACGCAGATAATGCTATTAGGGAGCTCAGTAATGAATAAAAATCTAGAAAGTAAAGCTTTAAGAGATGGTTTTGGAGATGAGATCGTAGAGCTGGCAGCGGAAAACAACGATATCTGGGTAGTAAATGCAGATTTAGAGGGTTCTTTAAGAGTAGACTCCTTTAAAGATAAATTCCCCGAACGTTTCGTGCAGGTTGGAGTTGCGGAACAGGTAATGGCGGGTGTTGGCACTGGGCTGGCTTTATCTGGGAAGGTTCCATTTATTACGTCTTTCGCAGCTTTTTCTCCAGGAGTAAACTGGTCTCAGATTCGTTTGGCTGCGATGAGTGAGGCGAACCTAAAGATTGTATCTTCGCACTATGGGCTTAATGCTGGGGAAGATGGCGCTTCAGCGCAAATGCTTTCCGATATCGCTTTAATGCGTGTGCTTCCAGGAGTAACAGTTCTTTCTCCAGCCGACTACAACCAAACCCGACTTGCAGTGCGTTGGGCTACAAAGCACAAAGGAATGGTTTATATCCGTGTGACTCGTTCCAAGTTCCCAATTTTCACTAGCCTTGATGAT
>JBMCLZ010000072.1:0-4978 GCA_048615025.1 Candidatus Dojkabacteria bacterium
ATGGTCTAGAACTCTAGTCTGCTAAAGTAGAGGTATCTCCGGTGTTTTGCCCCAAATACTCTGCTTTAAGCACTCGCCGCATAATTTTCCCACTCCTCGTCTTAGGCAGTGATTCACGCACAATTATCTCTTTAGGAAGTGCGAATTTGCCTATCTCTCTGGAGATTTCGTAAGTCAACTGCTGGTTCACTTTTAGTTCACTCTCCAAATCTTCTTTTGCAGTTACAAACAAAACTACAGCCTGCCCAGTTACTGGATCATCCACTGCAATTGCAGCAGCTTCAGAAATCAGATCGCAAGCAACAGCGATATTCTCGAATTCTACCGTTCCCAACCTATGTCCAGAGATATTCAACACATCGTCAATCCGTCCTAGAATAGAAATTTTGCCATCCTTAGAGATCTCTGCCATGTCTCCAGTGCGGAAATAGCTTTCTCCTGTGTCTTTCTTAGTCCCAAAATATTTCAGATAACGCTCTCTATCTCCCCAACAGTCGATCATTTTGCTTGGCCAGTCGCCCAAGAGAATTAGCTCTCCTTCTAGGATTTCTGCTCTTAGCCCATCCTCCAGCTGGCCGTTCACAATAATGTGCCCCCCAGTTTCGGTCTGCCACCAAGTGTCTACAAAATGAGTTTCTCCCTCTTTCCCAAAATTCCCAGTGAACCACTTTCTTACGTCAGTATTAATAGGTTCGCCCACAGAGCCTATGAAAGACAAAGCAGAGAGGTCGAAATCTATAGAAGGTTGTGGGAAATTTGATTTTATTTTCCTAAGCGCAGTTGGCGCGGTATAAAAAGATTCTATTTGCTCCTGAGCTAGTACTTTAAGCCACTTAGAAGGATCTGGGAAATCCAGTGGTCCTTGAACAATATACTGGGTTACACCAAGTATCAGTGGTGCATATGCAATATAACTGTGGCCGGTTATCCACCCAGGATCTGCGCTACACCAGTATCTTACCCCTTCAGCTAGCCCAAGATTTTTTCTTGCAGTCTTTACGATGTGCTCACGATAACCAACGCTTCCATGCACGATACCCTTCGGCTTACCGGTCGAGCCAGAAGTGTAGAGTACAAATAAAGGATCTAACTCAGTCATTTGTTCAGGCTCTATCTCAGTATCTAAATATTTTTTTGCAAGATCATCTAAACTTTGCTCTTTAGGATCCAGCTCTAATCGAATAGTCTCCGAAGAATTCTTTACAAAAACATGTTCGATAAAATCTAAACCTTCGGAAGCTTCCCTCACATTTTCGATCAATGGAACAATCTTTTCTCTTCTTAATAAGTAGTCGTGTGAAATAATTATCTTCGGGCGCAAGTCTTCTAATCTGCTTCGGATAGCCAAGTCACTAAAACCAGCAAAAATGACCGAATGAATAGCACCAATACGGGCACAAGCCAGCATCGCAGCAACCAGTTCTACAGAATGCGCCATGTATAAGACCACCCGGTCGCCCTTCTTCGCCCCAGCTTGTTTTAAAACCGCAGCATAAGAATTCACAGTTTCAGCAAGCTCTAGGTAACTTGTTTCAGTTCTTTTCTGAAGCGTTTCGTCGAAGCTAACGAAGGCGGGGCTTCTAGCAATACTGCCATGCAAATGCGCATCGAGACAGTATTGGGTAATATTGCTGTAATTCATGGCAGTTTATTATAGCCTAGCTGTTATACTTAGATCATGTATTTGGTTAGCAAAAACTATTATCTTGCCCGCACTAGCTTCAAAGAAGGATACAAATTAGTGAATGATCCAACAAAGCTGACCCAGATACAGTCTGGTAGTGTTGTTTTATTCGATCTCGATAGCTTCAGCCTGAATACAATTCCACAAGGAATATTCGACAGGTATACTGCAGTACTTTTCGCCAAAAAACTTTCTATCTCGCAGAAATTAGATGGGTTCGAAAGCGGAGCAGCGCAAGTGCTAGAGCGCGTCCCCAAAAACGAGTTTACAGCAAGACTACGAGCAACACTCAGGAGAATCAACCTAGGAGGAGATGGAAAACAAATAGATGTGCTGGCAAACCAAAGTATAATCAGGCTAAAAGGAAGGCAAGCACAACTTTTTTGTATTCTTGCAAAGCGTCCTGGCGCAGTCTACTCCAAACACGAGCTTATCGAGCAGATTAAACCTACAATGACAAACAACTCTCTGAATGTACAAATCTATAAGATAAGAGAAAAATTTAAGAAAGTTGGAATCTCTGGTATCATTCAGAATAAAAGAAATCATGGCATATACCTCGAAACAGATCAGACAAAAGTTCTTAGAATTCTATAAGACACGTGGACACAAAGAAGTAGCAAATGTATCTTTGGTGCCAAATGTAGACTCTTCCTTACTATTTGTGAATTCTGGGATGTTCCCAATCGCACCATATTTAGCTGGGCAAAAGCATCCTATGGGAAAGCGATTGGTAAACTCGCAGCGTTGCTTACGCACAAAATACGACGAAATGCTCGAGATTGGAGACAATAGGCATACGCTCATGTTCGAAATGCTTGGGAATTGGTCTTTAGGTGACTTCTTTAAAAAAGAACAGATCCCATGGTGTCTTAAGCTTCATGTCGAAGAGTATGGGTTAGACCCATCTAGACTATATGTCTCTGTTTGGGGCGGAGATGATCTAGTCCCAAGAGATGACGAGGCAATTGAGCTTTGGAAGCAGGCTTTTAAAGAATATGACATAGAAGCAGAGTTTAGCGAAGATCTCTCAGACATACCTGCAAATTTAGAAGAAGGAAAAAGCCACAAGACGAGAATTTTTCCGTACGGTAAAAGCGACAACTGGTGGCAAAGAGGGGAGGCAGCAGGAGAGCTAGGAGGGCCAAGCTCAGAGATCTTCTACGATTTAGGAGAGATCGATCAAGAAGAAGAAGGATACCACATAAACGACGACTCTGGGAGGTTTATCGAGATAGGCAACAACGTTTTTATGGAATACTTCTTAGACGAGAAGCTAAACTGGCAACCATTGGAGCAGAAAAATATCGACTTTGGTGGTGGATTCGAGCGTGTAGTAATGTGTGTCCAAGGAAAGAAGGATATCTTCGAAACAGACATCTACCAGCCAATCTTAGATGCAATCTCAGACATTTCTGGAAAGTCCTACAAAGGGAACGAAAGAGATTTCCGCGTACTCGCAGACCACTCTAGGGCTGCCACATTTATCCTTGGAGACGGGGTTATACCTAGCAATAAAGACCAAGGCTATATTTTGCGCAGATTTATCAGAAGGCTTGTTCGCTTCGGGTTAAATTTAGAAATTGATTCTAACTTCAGCGCGCGCCTTGCAGATGCTGTGGTAGAGCATTATTCAGACTACTACTCTCATCTTGCTGAGAATAAGGAGCAAATCCTTAAAGAGATAGAAAAGGAGGAAACTAAGTTTAGACAAACACTTAGGAGAGGGCTAAAAGAGCTAAACAAGATGCGCGCGCAAGGAGAAGAAATAAACGGCACCAAGGCGTTTTACATCTACGAAACATATGGATTCCCATTCGAAATGACTATGGACGAGCTAGAGGTAGACGAAGACAAGTACGACCAGTTTGCTCAGCAGTTCGAAATGGCAACAGAAGAGCACCGCAAACAGTCTCGTTCAGGAGCAGAACAGAAGTTTAAAGGTGGGCTTGCAGATAGCGCAAAAGAGACAATCGCCTTGCACACGGCGCATCACTTACTTTTGGCAGCATTGCAGCAAGTGCTTGGGAAGCATGTTAAACAGAAAGGGTCGAATATTACTGGAGAAAGACTAAGAATAGATGTGTCACACCCAGAGAAAATCACCGAAGAAGAGCGAGCAAGTGTAGAAAAAATTGTTAATAACTGGATTGATTCTGGTTTCGAGGTCGCTAAACTGAACCTGCCCAAAACTAAAGCAGAAAGTTTAGGCGCGGAAATGGAATTTGGGCAAAAATATGGGGAAAGGGTAAGCGTGTATGCAATGGGGCAGCTTAGCACGGAGCTTTTAGAGCTTGCAGGGCAAGGTGAAATTGGAGAAAAAGAGCTCGAGCAGCTAGATAAGGCGATTGCTAAAAGCGAAATTTTCTCTCTCGAATTTTGCGGCGGCCCACACGTTCCTTCGGGCAAAGAGCTCGCAGAAATTGGTAAATTCAGGATAAGCAAGGAGCAGTCTTCTGGCGCAGGAATTAGGCGGATCAAAGCAGTTCTTGCGTAAGTGTATTTTTAGACTTTTTTCATAAGTATTTTATCTTCCTAACTGATAATTAGCTTATGAAGCTGATTATCTATCTAACACTTTGTGCAATTTTACTCCAAGTGTATCTACTTCCTTTGGGCCAAGCCCAAAGAGTGCTTGCGAAAGAAGCGCCAAAGCTTATTTACACCAACGAGAAAAATTACAGCTACAGGCTTAAAAGTGACGCCACCCAGATAGACTACAAGCACTTCTTCCGAGATGATCTAATCAGAGAATCAACAAAAAAACTTGAAAACCCTGAGCTGAAACCAACAGATTCCTTTATTTCCTTAGATCTTACTAAAGAAGGGGAACATCGAATCGAATTTTCTTTGCTAGACGATGTCTGGAATAGATCTAAGCTATATAAAAGCACAATTATTTCGGACAGAACCAAATCTAAGTTAGAGATACTAAGCACAGAGCTATGTGAAGATCATATTTGTGCCCGAATTAGCCTTTCGGAAGATGCTGTAGTGAACAACATAAGCAATGGAAAGCGAGATAGCTTGGCAAGAGGAGAACACGATTTAAGAATATCTAAAGATAAATGGCAGGAGAATAAAGAATACTCATTCGAGCTGCAAGCAGAAGATAGATCAGGGAATAGATCCGACATAAAACGTACGAGCATCATTACACCTGAGCTTACACCAGGTACTGGCAGCGTTTTTGGGGCAAACGATGCCCAGCCTTGGGGGAGAGACAATAAATACGAAAAGATTAGAGCTACTGCGATTCTACATTGGGACAACAGTACGCTCCAAGATAAGTAT
>JBMCLZ010000073.1:0-4968 GCA_048615025.1 Candidatus Dojkabacteria bacterium
AATAGCACCGAGGTACGTGTATCTACAAATAGTACTCGAAAAGGGACACTGCTCCATGTGTTTCAGCTCAAATTCCTCAGAGACGAAATCAAAAGAATAGACCCTAGACTGATAAAAGTTGCGTCCTACTTTTGGTAGATCGAAGTAAACGTAGCGTTCTTCTAGCTCCGATTGGCCCATAAGGGTGTATTCATCCCCAGAAGGAAGATTTACTCGTCTGCGGTTTAGCAACTCCCTACCAGCTGGATCCAGCCGTAAGATCTGCAAGTCGCCTCCTTCCGAAACAAGAAGCTGCCTGTTTTCAGAAAAATATCCTATAAGTTTTAACTCCTCGTCTGGGCTTGATTCATAAATTGCTGAGCCTTCAGGATAATCCTCCTTATGGTAGATCGCCTGGTAAAACTCCTTTTCTACTTCTTTTGTATCTTCTGTTTCTGTGGCGGGGAGTTCTCTTGCCTTATCGACCACGATGTACTCTCCCTTGCCATTAATCAGTTGTTGGATCTGCCTACATTCTACTTCTGTTAGAGCGTCACTTAAAGCGTCGAAGCTCCAACACTGATCCAGCTCTACTGTCTCGATAAATACGTTCTCACCATCGATACCCGAAATATAAGGCTTCGCATCCGCAAAGCCTTGCCCTAAAGTCGAGGCTTCGTCTCCAGAAAAGCTCCTAAAGTGCAGCGTAAAATTTTTGCGTGGCATGCTCTCGTCTTTTGGCTTCTCGGCTTCTTCTAGAAAACTAATGTAGTAATAGCCTTCCCTAGTTTCCCCTTTTCTAAGACTGGTAAGTTCTAAATTGGTCGCGATAATCGCCTCTTCTTCTAAGCTTGATTCGATTGTGTATTTCCCAGCATCTCGACTTAGGTAGATCACTTCTAGCTTCCCTATTTTATTTATAAGAAGCTGCCTAGTCGGGTCGATATCGAAATTTGCTAAGTCAAACTCTACAAGCTCTTCTAAGCTTTTAAGCCCTTGCATTGGTTCCCCTGCAACCTGAACGCTAATCCTCCTGTCTATCTCCTGAATAAATACTTCTGTTTCTGTTCGCTGAGCAGAGGAAAGTCTTAAAGAGCTAAGGCTGTTACCAGCTCCCAACACCGCACCTGAGTCCCCGATCTCACTGGCATTTTCGCTGTTTGAGAGATCATCTTCTAGGTTGCTACTAAGGAGCTCATAAGAGAGGAAAAGTGATCCGACAATGGCAAAATTTATCGCTACCAGAAAGTATGCGATTTTTCGTTTTCTGTTATCTTTGGCTTTCCCCTTACTCATGCTCGCAATTATAGCAACTTAAGTGATTGCCGCTTTAGGCTTATTTATGCTATGATCACAGGGTAATGGCTACAAAACGTACTTGGCAACCAAAAAAACTAAAAAGGCTTCGTAAGCATGGCTTTCGCGCGCGCATGAAGTCTGCGGTAGGACGCCGTCTCCTAAAGCGCAGAAGAGCTAAAGGCCGCCATGAACTTACTGTTTCCGACGAGGTTCGCGAAGACAAAAACAAAAGGTTTAAGCGCCGAAGATAGTTTCCTAGCTGCAGATATGCCATCTGGCTCCAAAACAAATACCTAAAACACCCACCTAAACCAAACGCTACACCAGACATTACAGAATTCATGCACCTTGGGGGAAATATCATACCTACTTGAGCTTTATCTTGTCTAACAAGCCACTAATCTCTTCTTCAATCTGCTCGAACTTTAAGGTTTCACTGCCTGGCTTTGCAATTACAACGAGCCTGAGCGAACCTTCTTGCCAAATTTGGTGCTGGAGAGTTATTGCTTTTATTCTGCGTTTTAGTTTGTTCCTTTTGCTTGCTTTGTTTGACACTTTTTTCGAGACGACTACTCCTAGTTTGGCTTCTGACTCATCTGCTGGGAAATCGAAGTGCAACCTAAAACTGCTGCTGGACAAAATTTTTTTAGAGTCAAAAACCTCCTGATATTCAGAATTTTTACGGATTCTGTTTCTGCGGTTGATCATTAAGCAAATTGTGCAAAAGCTTTGTTAGCTTCTGCCATTTTTTCCATATCTTCCCGCTTGCGAACTGCGTACCCCTCGCCGTTAAAGGCTTGCATAATCTCCTCTCGTAGAGACTCGGCAGTGCTAGTAGTTTTTCTGGTTTCTCTCGCTGCGGAGATGATCCAACGCATTGCAAGTGTGGTCTGTCTTTCAGGGCTAACAGGCACAGGCACCTGGTAGTTCGCCCCACCAATTCTGCGCGAACGTATCTCCAGAGATGGCTTTGCATTATTTAGTGCTTTTAGAAAGATGTCTAGAGGTTTTAGTTTCTTTGTTTGGGCTTTGCTATCCTTATTACCATCTTTTTTACCTTCCTTTTTATCTTCGCTTTTGCTTTCCACAGAGACAACTTTTTCTTCTGCTTCTAAACCTTCGAAGGCTTCGTATACGAGCTTCCTCGCCGTAGCCTTTTTCCCATCTAACATTACGTAGTTAATAAACTGTGTAACGATAGGGTCGCCATATCTTTCGTCGGCAACTAAATCTCTTTTTTTCGCTCTTTTTCCTCGCATCTAATTAGTTCGCTATTGAATCAAATAAAGATAAAAACTATTTTTTAGGCTTCTTCGCACCATAACGCGAACGACCTTGCATTCTCCCCTCGACACCAGCAGTATCGTACTTTCCACGAATAACTGTGTAGCGCACCCCTGGCAAGTCTGGCTTTCTACCACCACGCACAAGCACAACTGAGTGTTCCTGCAGGTTATGGCCCTCTCCAGGAATGTAGGCTGTGATCTCCTGCCTGTTGGAAAGCCTGACCCTAGCTACCTTACGAAGTGCAGAGTTAGGTTTTCTTGGTGTTCTTGTAAACACACTAGTGCAAGTACCGCGACGCATCGGGTTTGGCTTTCTGAAAAACTTATTGCGTACACTGTTGTAGTTGAACTGCAACGCCTTGTATTTAGTTGTCTCAGAGAACTCTAAGCCTTTGTACCTTACAGTACCGCGCTTTTTACTTCTACCTTTTTTTACTAACTGCGAAATTCTCGCCATAATTTTTAATTTTCAGATTTGATTACTTCATCTCCTAGTGGGACAGGTCTGCCGATTATAACATTTTCTTTCAATCCTCTCAATTTATCGACCTTTCCAACTAGAGAAGCGTCGGTAAGCACACGTACCTGATCTTGGAAAGAAGCTGCAGATAGGAAACTTTCTGTGCGCAAAGAGGCATTAGATAGACCCATTATGAGCCTTTCACCTTTAATCGGCTTTAGCCCTTCTGTTTCTAGGCGCTCATTTTCACGCGTAACATTGAGCTGGTCTGCGTAGTCTCCTGGAAGATATTCGCTATCTCCGGCGTTACTAATGAGAACGTAGCGAGACATCTGCCTAACCATGCCCTCGACGTGCTTATCGTCGAGCCCAATACCCTGGATTCCAAAGGTATTTTGCACTTCGTCGATAATATATTTTTGAGCCGCAGCAAGATCTTTAAGCTTCATAAGCTCCCTTGGATCAACAGATCCTGCTGTCAGCTGCTGTCCTTGTTCGACCTTATCGCCGTCTTCGACAAGGAGCATTATCGAGTTATCTACCTCGTATTGCTCTTCTAGCACTTCGTTCGCCTTTAGCTCTAGCTTTTCGCCAGACTTTTTCGCGTCCCCTGCAAATGGAGCCACGATCTCCTTGCCGTTGTTATCGATAAAGAGCAGCTCCCCTTTCTTTACCTTTTTACCTCTTTTGATTGCGACTTCTTTTGCGTCTTGTATGTCGAACTCTTCTTTTTTGTCTGAGCGCGACTTAACCGTGAGGTATACAACCCCCTCCTGTTTATCTTCGCTAATCTGAAGCACTCCATCTAGCTCAGAAAGAACTGCCTTTGCCTTAGGTGCACGAACCTCGACAAGCTCTTCCACACGTGGAAGACCTTGGGTAATGTCTTTTGCAGTAGCACTACCTGAGCGGTGCTTAGCGTCTAGGGTTAGCTGAGTCGAAGCCTCTCCGATTGCTTGTGCAGCAATTACACCCACAGCTTGTCCAAGAATAACTTTACGCCTTGTACCTAGATCGTAACCGTAGCAAGTTGCACAAATACCATGCTCTGCCTCACAGGTAAGAGGGGAACGCACTTTAACTCTTTCGATCGCCTCGTCTGCAGCAATTTTTTCTGCCAATTCTGGTGTGATTTCGTCGTGCTGTTTCAGACCAACAGAGTCGATATCTTCTGCCGCCCAGCGACCAGTAATTCTATCTTCGAAGTCGACTCTTCTCTCATCGCTACGGTTAATGTAAATGCCTTCATTTGTATTACAGTCCTCTTCTAGAGTTACCACATCCTGTGCGACATCCACTAGCTTTCTAGTCAGATAGCCAGATTCTGCAGTCTTTAGAGCCACATCTGCTAGTGCTTTTCTCGTACCACGCCCAGCAACGAAATACTCTAGGGAACTCAATCCTTGCTTGTAGTTAGATCTCAGAGGTAACTCTACAATCTTTCCAGCAGGGTCGATCACGAGTCCACGCACACCAGAGATCTGGCTTATCGGTGTTTCTACAGGAACTGCTCCTGAATCGTGAAGCTCTACTAAATGATTCTGTGCCTTTTCGTATGTCTCCCAGGTCTTCTCCGAAACCTTAGAAACAAGCTCGATCCACGCGTTCTCGAATAGTCTTCTACGCTCTTCGTAGGTCAACATTCCAGATTCGTAGTACTCAGTAAGCTCGTCTTCCTTAGCGCGAATTTCTTCGAGCATCTTGTCTTTTTCTTCGCTGATCACGAAGTCGTTAATCGAAATAGAAAATCCGGAACGAGTTGCGTATTTGAACCCTAATCTTTCGATCTGGTCTAGGAAAGCAATTGCCTCCTCTTTTCCAAACTTATTTAAGATCTTTGCAGAAATTTTGGCAATTCCTTTTTTGTTTAACTGTTCGTTCACAAAACCGTAATCTTCAGGCAATGCCTGGTTTAAGATCAGTCTTCCGGCAGTGGTCTCTACT
>JBMCLZ010000074.1:0-4964 GCA_048615025.1 Candidatus Dojkabacteria bacterium
AGTTGCAAACCTTGGAAATTTGCTAAGACCTTTCCTACCTGGGATCGCTGCAGAGGTTGGAAAATTCTTGGCGCTAGACTTCTCAGCTCCTGTTGTGGGCAAAGACCAGTGGCAGAAAGTTTACCCTGAGGCGAATAAGCTTGGAGAAATTTCGAAGCTAAGACCTTTGGTAAAAAAGCTAGAGCTATGATTCTAAAAGACACGCACTGCCACCTGCACGTAGAAGAGTTCGAGGAGAAGATCGATCTCGCGCTCGAAAGAGCAGCAGCCGCTGGCTTGACAGAGATTTGGCTGATGAGCGTAGACATGCAATCTTTTGCCAAAAACTTAGAGATTATCCAACAGACAAAACGGAAAGGCGAAGATAATCAGCCCGAACTAAAACTTTTTGCAGGTCTAGACCCAGAGCTACTTACACCAGGAAGCGATCTCTACCAACCAGAGATCTTCCAGGACCTGAAGTACGAGCAAATTTTAGAAGAAATGTTTGCTAGATGCGAAAAAGCGGGGAGCAGAATTGCAGGAATAGGAGAAATCGGGATCGACCACTACTGGTCTAAAGACGAGCAGGTCTGGGAGCAGCAGGGGAAGCTTTTTCGCTACCAGCTAGTGCTTGCAAGAGAGAAGAGGCTCCCAGTAAGCATCCATTCGAGAGCTGCAGAAGAAGAAGTTATAGGGATCTGCAGGCAATTCCCCGAAATCCCACAGATAGTTCTGCACTCGTTTACAGGTAGCACAGAGCAGTTCGAACAGGCCTTGGAGCTGCCTAACGTTAAAATCGGGCTTAACGGCATTATTACTTACAAATCTATGGCAGATATGCTCGCTTTTGTTAGAGAGAGAATTTCAGAGCACAGTGGCAATAGTGGCAATTTAGATGAAGCAGGTTTTTTGCTAGAAACAGATGCACCTTATCTTATCCCTTCAGCTGCGGACAGAAAAGAGCTAAGGCGAATATACGGAGCAGAGATCAATGAGCCAGCACAGGTGAAAGCAATCTTAGCTCACCTCTCTTAAAACCAATAAGGTAAAATGAGCTAATGAGTAAACTGGCAGCGATTGAAACTTTAGAGCAAAAGTATTCAAATACGCAGATTATCGATAGCGGACTAGAAGTGGTAGCAGAGGTCAACCCAGGGCATGCAGTTGCTGCGATCTGGCAATCAAAACCGCATTATCATAAGCAGACAAAGGAGTCGTACTTGGTTCTAGAGGGAGATCTAACAGTTTTTATAGAGCACGAGTATTTTGAGCTTTCACAAGGAGATTACATCGAAATTTCACTTGGGGCAAGGCACTGGGCGGAGGCAGGGATAGGCTCAACAAGAAATGGGGTTTGGCCACTTGTTGAGGTGCGTACTGAGCCTGCATGGCGGGCCGAGGATCATATCGAGGTTGAGATTAGTAAAAGTGCTGGAGGGCTTGTTTTGAACGACATAGGGGAGATTGTATTGTGTCGCGAGCTCGAAGGTATTTGGAATGTCCCTAAAGGGCATCTGGAAGAAGGCGAGAGTACTGAGGATGCTGCTCTTCGAGAAATTGCAGAAGAGACTGGTCTGCGCGAGCTTACGTTTGTGAAGAAACTTAGCGACTATTACCGCCCGAAGTGGTTGAGTGCTAGCAAAATGAAGCATATTTATTGGAATCTTTATCGAACTACCTCTACAAATCTTGATCCATATGGTTCTGATGTATCCGAGGCAAGATGGTTCGGTACCGACGAAGCGGTAGGAAAGGTTGCAATTCCTATAGACAACTACCAAATTCGCAAGCTACTAGCGCTGGGTTTGCTCGATGCCCACAGCACTTCTGCTAAATAATTTTGTATTCAATACTTAGCTCACCCATCTCCAGCTGCATTTGGTCTCCTGGTTGGAGGAAATTCTCTAGTGCGAACTCGCTATAGTCGCCTCCGCCAACTGCAAAGTAGGCGTATTCTGGCTGATGAGCTTTAAAGTAGTCTGCTAAAGGCGAGAACTTCTCTGTTTCACGCTGATTCGTTACTGTTTCGACAATCCATGCACAAAGTTCTTCTCCAAAAAGTTTGTACTGGTGCACAAACAATGGAAGCCCATATTTGTGTGTCATCCCATCTCGTGTGATCGAAGATGTAATTGGCGTTTTGCTAAGATTACTAAAGTCGTCGCGGAACTCTTCGGCGATGATCATCGACTTCTCACCCCAATTTTTTCTCGGGGAAAGCTTAGTAGCAGCGCCTTTCCTAATGCTGACATCGTCGCAGAGAGTGTAGCTCTCCATCTCTACTTGTCTCAGCTCTCCCAGCTTGTTATTGCGCTTGAAATAGCTTAGTTTGGTTTTGACCAACACCTCTGCTTCAGACTGTACATTTGTACCTTGCTCCTTACTTGGAAACGCAATTTCTCCACTAGAGACAGGATTTACCCCAAGATAGCTCGCATCCCCTGGTAGGAAAATCGCAAAAATGCCCTCTGGCTTAGGGTCTTCTGCACCAGAGCCCATTTCTCCCGCAGCTTGCATGTGCCCTGGGGAATTGCCCGCGATCCCAAATATCGGGTGGTCCACTACTTCACCACCTTGTAGTTTAGATTAATCGTATGCTCATCGAGGTAGATCAATTCTTCTAGTTCGAGGTTTATATCTAACTTCCCCGCAATACTCTTGTCTACCAAAGAAATATCTGAAGTAAATAACTTTGGGGCGATCGTGAGTGAGATGGTGTCTATTAAATCTTCTTTTAAAAACAAGGCGTTGATTTTCCCCCCTCCTGTTACTGCCACTTGTTCTAGTCCCTCGGTAGAAAGGCGGTCCAGCAGCTGTTTAGGTTCTTCATTTGTGAATTCAAGATTATCTGCTTGGAGATGATTATACTTTCCCACGTTTCTACTCATGACAATATTGCCCCTCTTGGGCAATGGCTTGCCACCTAACGCGTCGAATGTACTAGATCCCATAATAATCGTGCCAATCTCTTTCGAAAGCTGTGAAAAATGCTTTTTATCTGCTCTTCCACCCCAGCTGAGATCGTCCTCATCACCAAGAGAGATCATGCCATTAATTGTCTGGAGCATTATCATCGTAACCTTCATATTTTATTTTAGCAGGTCAAATCTGCTATATTTTTTTATGGTAAACGAAGAGCTAAACGACGAGCTAAATCTAGAAGAGCTCGAAGACTTTAACCCCGAAGAAGTAGACGAGGCCGACAGCTACTACGACGACGAGCTAGACCCAGAAGACGAAGATCTAGACTTAAGCTTCCTCGACGAGGACGACGAATTAGAACAGGATTAGAAGCTTGCGAGTCGCTCTGGTAGTTCCCCATATTTTTATGCAAGACGAGCTGCTTGGGGATGTGATTTTCTCCCCAGGAGAGCTGGCGATGGATCTGGCTGCTGGCTTGGCTGCTGCGGGAGTTGAGGTAGAATTTTTTTGCCCAGGGCAGGTGTCTGATTCTAGGTTAGATGGTGTGAGCCAATACAACGCAGATCTTTCATTTTTTGATGCAGAGCTTAAAGAGCGCGGCTACGGCTACAAGACGTTGCTTAAAAAACATCCTCTTACATTTATTTCTCTTGCAAGGCAGGTCCAGTCTGAGCTTGTTGCCAAGGCTTATGCTTTGGGCAATAGTGCTGAGATCGATCTAGTGCATATTTATATGAACGAAGAAGAGTTGGCGCTTGCTTTTGCAGATCTTTGCAAGGTTCCTGTGTTGTTTACGCATCACGAGCCTTACAATTTCTCGACAAAGTATCGCACTAGTTTTGGCAAATATAAGCATAGGAATTTGATCTCCATCTCGCACTCCCAGCGTGAGGCGATGCCAGAAGATACCAACTGGGTGGGCAATGTGTATCATGGTCTGCCACAGAACCGCTATAATTATGTCCCTGCAGAATCTTCTCCTGCTGATCAAGATTCTAAGAGCTCCGAAGAATATATTGCATTCTTGGGGCGGATAATCGAGCCTAAGGGCGTGCACCTGGCAATCCAGGCGGCAAAAGCTGCTGGGATAAGGCTGAAAATTGCTGGAAAACACTATTCGGGCTACTCTAAAGACAGCTACTGGGAGAAGATTATTAAGCCCGAGATCGATGGTGAGCGCGTAGAGTACGTAGGTTTTCTTAAGTCTATCGAGCAAAAGCAGAAGTTTTTGGGGAATGCTTTGGGCTTGATTATGCCATCTACCTGGCAAGAACCCTTTGGTATGGTCATGATCGAATCTCTTGCTTGTGGCACGCCGATCGTAGGGCTTGCAAATGGAGCGATCCCAGAGGTAGTCCGAGATGGGGAGAACGGGTTTCTTAGCGATTACTCTCCTTCGAGTAAGTATGCAAGAGATAATACGCAGGTAGAAGTTATCAAATCTTTAGCCAGAAACATCCAAAAGTTGCCAAAATTAGACCGCCGCAAGGTGCGCGAGTCATTCGAAGAAAAATTTACACTCGAGCAGATGGTATCTGGGCACATCGAGCTGTACGAGAAGCATAAGGCATAGTCAAATTAAGCATTACAAAATTCATACGTTTTGGGCAAAATGTCATACTTTTGTAGTATCAAAATTAGGTGGGTATTATCGCTACAATAATTTATGGGAATCAAAACTAAACACGACAGCGAAGTGCTAGCAGAAGGGCAGCAAGTGATTACAGCGTGCGCAGTAGTTGTGCGAAAGAGGCAATCGCAGAGAAGATCAAAACAGATCCCGAAGACCACAGCGAAGTGGGTTGGTTCACAAGGGAAGAATACGCTGCTTTGCCTGGCATCGAAGAGAACGACCCCGAAGCGCAAGAGGTTCTATCTGGTTTCGCCAAATTACCAAAGCTGTTAGAAAGCTTATCATGAAGAACAAGAAAATTAGAACACCAGACATCTCAGGCCTGAATCGATACTTATTCTGGGATGTCGATCTGGAGCAGGACTTACGCATTTAGGCAAAAAGGGTTAGAATAAGGGCAATTGCACTTAATATCAACGAAATACTG